>CAYNUN010000523.1:0-1500 GCA_964400345.1 uncultured Methylobacteriaceae bacterium | reverse complement strand
CAGGCACTCGACGACCTCGTCCGTCCAGATGTCCTCGCAGATCGGGATGCCGACCCGGACGCCCTTCAGCACGATCGGCCCGGGCATCGCGCCGGGCGTGAAGACGCGCTTCTCGTCGAAGACGCCGTAATTGGGCAGGTCCACCTTGTGGCGCACGGCGGCGATGCGGCCGCCTTCGAGATGGACATAGGCGTTGGTCAGCCGCCCGTCCTCGAACCAGGGCAGGCCGACCAGCACGGCGGGGCCGCCGTCCGCCGTCTCCCGCGCCAAAGCCTCGCAGGCCTCGCGGCAAGCGTCCTGAAAGGCCGGCTTGAGAACCAGATCCTCCGGCGGATAACCCGCGAGGAACAGTTCGGGCAGCATCACGACGTCGGCGCCGAGGCGGGCGGCCTCCGCCCGTGCGGCGCGGACCTTGTCGGCATTGCCCGCAACGTCCCCGACGACGGGGTTCAACTGTGCGAGCGCGATCTTGAGCGTGTCGATACGAGACATGGGTCGGGTTTAGCGCGCCGCCCCCGTCCCGGCAATCGCGCGCGGTCCGAGACCCGCTCCGTCGCGATTCGTTAACCATCGCGCGCCCCCTGAAACATGGAGCTTCGGCCCGTTAACCGCCGCTTAAGGTTACCGCCTCATTATGAGGTCGAGCTGAGTTTCATCTTCGGGATTTTCACCATGCCTCGCGCGTTGTTGCTCGGAACCGTCGCCCTGATCTCTTCCGTCGTCGCCGTGCAGGCGGCGGATCTCAGGCGCAACATGCTCGGCGGCCCGCCGCCCGCGCCCGCGAAATACAAGCCGTCGGTCGATTACGACTGGGGCGGGCTTTACGGCGGCGTGCATGTCGGGACCGCCTTGGGCGACTATCGCTCCTCGCCCAACACGCTCTCGGCCGGTCTTCTGCCCTTGTCGGTGTACAGCGAGCAGATCGTCTCCTACTCCCCGGCGCTCCAGAACAAGCTCTCCGATCAGAAGATGCAGTTCGGCGGCTTCGTCGGCCGCAACTGGACGGAGGGTGATCTCGTGCTCGGCCTCGAGCTGGACTATACCTCCTTCGGCGGCGGCCTGAAGGCGACCGACAGCGCCACGATCTCCCGCTTCAGGGGCTTGACCGAAAATTCGATCGATATCGAAAGAAACGTCGCCGTCACCAATACGAACGGCTTCAACTACAAGGATGCGCTGATCGCGAAGGCCCGCTTCGGCCAAGCCTTCGATCGCTTCCTGCCTTACGGCTTCGTGGGCGTGGGCGCGGTGCGTGTGGACAATGTCTCGCGCGGCTCCGTCACTGCGTCCGACACGAATGCGGCGACGGACGCACTCATCCGGGGTCCGTTCACCGAAACTGCAGTCAGGCGCTACAACCGTCTCGTGCTCGACTATGCGGCCGGCGTCGGCATCGACTATGCCGTCACCGACAACATCCTGCTCCGCGGCGAATACACCTTCTACGGCCTCGGCGACATGGGCGGCGCGAAGGGCTACATCAACGCGGTGCGCGGCGGC
>CAYNUN010000522.1:0-1506 GCA_964400345.1 uncultured Methylobacteriaceae bacterium | reverse complement strand
GGGCGCACCCCGACCGGCGAGCGTCGGCAGAGAAGTCTCCCGATCAGCGAATTGTCGAAACGAACCGCAATGACGGAGCGAATCCCTCCCTCAAACCCTGACGGCTTCGCCCTTCTTCGGCACCAGCACCTTCGTCTTCGCGCCCTGCATCTCGCGCAGGAAGGCGTCCGCGGAGGCGTCGATGATCGGGAAGGTGCCGTAATGGCACGGGATGACCGTGTCGAAATCGAAGAAGCGCTTCACGGCCATCGCCGCCGTCTTCGCGCCCATGGTGAAGCGGTCGCCGATCGGCACGAGGCCGATCTTCGGGGCGTGGATCTCCGCGATCAGCGCCATGTCGCCGAAAATGTCGGTATCGCCCATATTGTAGACGGTCGGTTCGCCGGGGGCCTTCACCACCACGCCGTTCGCGTTGCCGAGGGGAAAGTTCACGCCCGCCTCCACCATTCCGGCGGAATGGTCGGCCCGCACGAGAGAGACGGTGAAGCCGTCGAAATCCACCGTGCCGCCGGTGTTCATGGGGCTGACGTTCTCGAGGCCCTGCGAGGCGAGCCACATCAGCAATTCGTAATTCGAGACCACCGTCGCGCCCGTTTCCGCGGCGATCGCGAGCGTGTCGCCGACATGGTCGCCGTGACCGTGGGTGATCAGGATATGGGTGACGCCTCGAACCGCCGCATCGCGATCGCCCTCGAAGGCCGGATTGCCCGTGAAGAACGGATCGATCAGCACGCCCTTGTCCGCGAAATCGAGACGGAAGGCGGAATGGCCGTACCAGGTGATCTTCATGCGACGTCTCCTGAAATGAATGACGAGCGAGAATAGCGTGTCCGCCCCGCGGGTGAAGCGGGGAAGCGCTGTGCCCGGCGGCGCATCCGTGCTAGGCCGCGCGCATGAGCGCACCGCCCATCCCCTATGACGTCGTCGCCGCCTTGCCGCGCGGCGCGCGCCTCATGGGCCTCGATCTCGGCACGAAGACGATCGGGCTGGCCTTGTCGGACGTCGAACGCCGCATCGCCTCCCCGCTCGAAACGATCCGGCGCGTCAAATTCCGGCAGGACGCGGAAGCCCTCCTCAAGATCGCGGACCGCTACGGCGTGGCCATGCTGGTGCTCGGCCTGCCGCTCAACATGGACGGCAGCGAAGGGCCGCGCGCGCAGGCGACCCGCGCCTTCGCCCGCAATCTGGCGCAGATGACGCCGCTGCCGATCCATTATCAGGACGAACGCCTCTCCACCGCCGCCGTGACGCGCACGCTGATCGAGGCCGACGCCTCGCGCGCCCGCCGCGGCGAAGTCGTGGACAAGATGGCCGCGGCCTACATTCTCCAAGGCGTGCTCGATCGCCTCGCCGCGCTGTCCCGCCCCGTCCACGACGACATGCTCTGAGTTCTTCCCCCGATGCCCGACGTTCTGTCCAGCCTCGTCCCCGTCTTCCTCGTGATCCTCGTCGGTTGGGCGACGCGCGCGTCGGGGGCGATCGGCGAGGACCATTGGGTCGGGTTCG
>CAYNUN010000521.1:0-1510 GCA_964400345.1 uncultured Methylobacteriaceae bacterium | reverse complement strand
TTCGGTTCCCGGCACGGCCGGCGAAAAGCGGGTGGGTTCCCCGACGGGCGTGATTGCGGCGCTCGAACGCAACGGTATTCCGCGCGGTGCGATCCGCGTCACCTCCTATGCACCCGCAGCGGGCTTGGAGCCTTCCATCCAGCTTGCCTTTTCGGTCATTTCGGCCCGGGCGGAATGCCGGACGCAGCGTCCGAGTCCTTTGAACATCGATCCCGGTGCGGCCCAGCTCGGCTGCGCCTACACGGCCGCCATCGCACGAACCGTCGCCGATCCGCTCGATTTCGCCGAGCCCCGCCGGGTCGACAATTCCGTGCATCGCGGTCCCCTCGTGCCTCGATTGGAGATCGAACCGGAGATCCCGAACATCATCGAATGATCCGCCGACCGATCGTCCCCATCGACCCGTCAACACCAAGAAAGTCGTGATGCGCCTCAACCCGCCCGCCCCCGGCAACATCCCTTCGGACGGGCCGTCTCATGCGGAGCGCTCTCCGTTACCCAACATCCGCGTGGCGACCTTCTTCCTCACCGCGGGCTTCAGCGAGACAGTCAAAGCGGCCGTTCGTGATCGCCGCATGAACAGGGTCGCGTCGGATCTCGAGCCGGGTGGGATCGACGCCGCGCTTGCCGCATTCGCGGAGCGGACGACGCCGAACATCATCGTCGTCGAAATCGGCTCGAACGATCTCGATGCCGAAAAGTCGAAGCTCGATGCCTTGGCGGAAGTCTGCGATGCGGAGACCCGCGTGATCGTCGCCGGCGCGACCAACGACGTCGATTTCTACCGGTGGCTCACCGAACAGGGCGTCTCCGACTATGTCCTGCTTCCCGCGCCGCCGTCGGCCTTCATCGAGTCGCTCTACAGGGCTCTTCGCGTCGGCGGGGCGGGCAGGGTCATCGCGGTAATGCCCGTCAAGGGCGGTGTCGGGGCATCGGTGCTCTGCCATCATTTCGCAGCCGCCGCGGCGCGCAAGTCCGCCATACCGACGCTGCTTGTCGATTTCGATCTTCCTTTCGGTACTGCGGCGTTGAATTTCGATCTCACGCCGCTGAAAGGGACTGCGGAGTTCCTCTTCTCCGCCGCAGGCGGCGCGGAGGGTGCCGTCGACAAATATGTGCTCAAGGGCGAAACCGATCTCGCCATCATGGGTACCACGGGTTCCCTGGTCCGGATCCTCAACCTGCGGCCCGACACCGTGGTGGAAGGGCTGCGACGGATGCGCAAGAGCTATTCCAACGTCTTCATCGACCTGCCGCATGCATGGACCGACTGGACGCGGGCGATTCTGCTCGATGCCGACATGATCATCGCCGTCGCCGCGCCCGACATCGCAAGTCTCCGCAACACCAAGTCGCTCTACGAGACGCTCGTCGCCGCGCGTCCCAGCGACGACCCGCCGAAGCTGGTGCTCAACATGGTCGGCCTTCGGGGACGGCACGAAGTGAGGCCCCGAGATTTCGAAGCCGCATCCGGCAAGGAAGCGGACCTCCTGATCCCCTTCGCGCCGAC
>CAYNUN010000520.1:0-1514 GCA_964400345.1 uncultured Methylobacteriaceae bacterium | reverse complement strand
ATCCTGCGCGCCGTCTTCGCGCATCTCGCGTTGACGGGCGGGATCGCAGTGGGGGACTCCTTCGTGCAGCAGCTTCTCGGCCACGGCCTCGCGGCGCGGATCTCGGCGCGGCTGGGGGAGGGCGTGCTCAACGGCCTTCTGACCGCGCGGGTGGGCCTCGCAGCCATGGACGTCTGCAGGCCGCTGCCCTTCGACGCGATGAAACGGCCGGGGCTCAAAGAGGCCGCCGGGGCGCTTTTCGAGGGGCGCGACGAGGGCGATCCGGATCCCCGTTGATTCGTCCGCGTGGATGGAACCGTGGCCGCAGCTTTTCGTTGTCTGCGCGAAAGCGCCGCGGAACCGCGGCACGGCCCGGAATTAGCCGAAATTCAGGCGATTCCAGCCGTTGCGGGCAGGGGTGCCCATGAGTATATTCCGCGCGACTTCAGGGGGGGCCCGAAGACTGATGACGGTGGCAGTCGGAAGAATCTTAAAATCGAAGATCGTCCTCGACGAGTCCTACAGACCGTCCGACGACGAAGCCTTCATGAACGAGCGCCAGCGCGAGTATTTTCGTCGCAAGCTCTTGGACTGGAAGGAAGAAATCCTTCGTGAGGCGCGGGAGACGATCGTCGCGCTTCAGAGCGAGAACGAAAATCACCCGGACCTTGCGGATCGGGCCTCCTCCGAAACGGATCGCGCGATCGAACTGCGCGCCCGGGATCGGCAGCGGAAACTGATCGCCAAGATCGATTCCGCCCTGGCCCGGATCGACGACGGCACCTACGGCTATTGCGAGGAGACGGGCGAACCGATTTCGCTCCGTCGTCTGGAGGCGCGGCCGATCGCCACGCTGTCGCTCGAAGCGCAGGAGCGCCACGAGCGCAACGAACGCGTTTATCGGGACGACTGAGCCCGCGGTTCCGCTGCGGCGGAACGATCGGAGACGACATCGCGCCGCGGTCCGAAAGGGCCGCGGCGTTTTTCGTTCGGGGGCCGGCCGCGTCAGGTCTTCGGCGCGTCGCGACCGAGAAGACGGCGGATCTCCTCCTCGAACGGATCGACAGGCGGCGCTGAGGCGTCCCGCTCGACGGCCGGGACGGGCGCGGCGACCGGCGGCGGCGGAGGGACCACGGTTGCGTTCGCCCGATCGGCCGGCGTCGGGCCGCGCATGGCCGCGGTGCGCATGAGCGCTTCCTCGAGCTTTTTCGTCATTTCCGAGAAATCGGCCTGCGCCGCGGGTGCGCCGGCTTCAGGCGCGGGTTCCGGAGCAAGTGCAGGCGCGGGCGCGGGCGGTTCGGGCCGTGCGGCGACGGGAGCCGCCGCCATGGTCGCGCGCGGCGGGGCGAAGGCCTGCAATTCGGGCGACGGAGGAACGGGACGCGGCGGCTCCGGACGTCCCGCGACGGGCGGAACGGGTGGCACGGGCGGGCGAAGAGGCGGCTCGGCCGAAGCCGGGGGCGGAGGCGCGAAGGCCGGGGGCGCGAAAGCCGGCGGCGCGGGCACGACGGGAATGGCGGGTTCCGCGGGCAGGA
>CAYNUN010000519.1:0-1518 GCA_964400345.1 uncultured Methylobacteriaceae bacterium | reverse complement strand
GACGGCTCCCGGTTCGAAGGTGATGTCGGGATTGGCGAGCAGCACCAGCGGCGCGCCCGCGCGTTTCAGCCCCGCATTCATCGCCCGTCCATAGCCTTGGTTGCGGTCGTGACGCAGGAGTTCGACCTGCGCCCGTTCGGCGATGTCGGCGGATCGGTCGCGCGACGCGTTGTCGACGGCGAGGACCGGAACGCCCGCCCGTTCGAAGGAGGCGAGGCAGGACCGCGTCACCGCCGCGCTGTCGTGCAGCACCGTGAGGCCGACCACCGCACGGCGGGCTTCGGTCCATCCCGTTTCGTTTTCGTTTTCGTTCGCTCCGCGCATGCAGCACCGAACGTGGCCGGCCGCGGCCCGGTTCCGTGCCGATTTCGTGGAGGGGAGGCGATCCCGACGGGGAGGCGACGCATGCGCGGGAGGGAGCGTGTCCACCGGACGGATGCCCCGCCGCGGTCGGCCCCGTTCACCCTGTCGCGCGGGGTTCCGCCTTGCATTCAGGGGTTGCAGACGCATCCGCCGCGGCCCGCCGCGGTCGGGGAAGTGGACAAGGCTTTCGCCGCCCTTGACGATGATCCAAGCAGTCAATACCACATTGCGAGTGTTGCTCGTCGGCGCGACTTTTTGCCCCAAACCGGACAAAATCCTTCGTGAACGACGTCGAGTGATCGCCGGATCGGACGCGCGCAAGTTCTGCGACGATCGGCGAAGAGTGCGGGTACAGGAACGAACTTGCCGATGGTCGCTTCCGTCCAAGCTGCTCCTGCTGCGCTCCCCGACGAACTTGTTCGTATCGTGGTCACGATCTGCACGCGCGGCCGTCCTCGCTTGTTGGATGCTTGCCTCTCTTCGGTCACCGCTCAGATCCCCGTGCAGGGGGTTCATCTCGAGATCGCCGTGATCGAGAACGACCAGAAGTTGACCTGCGAAGCCATCGTCGAGCGCCATGCCCGGGCCGGCGGCATACCGATCCACGCCGTCCTGGAGCCCGAACTGGGCATACCGTTCGCGAGGAACGCCTGCGGCCGTTTCGCCGTCGAGAACGGTTTCGATTGGCTCTTGTACATCGACGACGACGAACTGGCCCGACCGGACTGGTTGGCCACGATGGTCGCAGCGTCTCGAGCCTATGAAGCGGACGTCTTCTATGGTCGCGTGGTGTCGGTCTACCCCGAGGGGGCGCCGTCATGGATGGCCCAGCCGTCGATCAACAAGCGCCCCGACGGCACGCTTCTGACGAAGGCGGAAGGTCACAACACTCTCGTCCGTACCTCCGTTTTCCGTGCCGACGGAATGGGGCTCCGTTTCGACACGGCGATGCGCTTCAGCGGAGGAAGCGATACGGATTTCTTTTCGCGGGTGCATGCCGCGGGCGGGCGGATCGTGTGGGTGGGTGACGCCGTCGTCGACGAGGACGAGCCGGCATCGCGCATGACCGTCGAATGGCAGTTGCGGCGCGCTTTCCGGGTGGCCGTCAACATCGCCGTCCTCAACGAGAAGAAGAGCGGCCGCGATTCATGTTTC
>CAYNUN010000518.1:0-1526 GCA_964400345.1 uncultured Methylobacteriaceae bacterium | reverse complement strand
TGCCGACCTTGAGGCCTATCGCCTGCAGGGCCAGCGCGAGATTGACCGAGGTGGTCGACTTGCCGACGCCGCCCTTGCCGGAAGCGACCGCGATGATGTGCTTGATGCCCGGAACGATCGTGCGCTGCGTCGCGCCTTGGGCGCGCGGGCCGGGCGCGGCCGCGCCGGGCTGCGCGGCGCGTTCGGCGGTCAGCATCACGAGCGCCGCCGTCACGCCGGCCAGACCCTTCACCACCTCTTCCGCGCGCTTGCGCATCGGCTCGAAGGCGGCGGCCTGAGAGGGTTCGGCCGTGATCGAGACATAGACCTTGTCGCCCTGAACGCTGACGCCCTGAAGCACCCCGGAGCGGGGCAGCGGCGTGCGGCCGTCGGGACCGGTCACGGCTTCGAGGGCGGCGAGGACGTTCTGTTCGGTGACCAAGGTCGGACTCCATCAGCGCTTCCGGCCTGTGCCGGGCGCTCCTTATGTCGGCCGGGAGGCCGTGCGGTCAACGGGCCGCGCGCGCCGCGAGGGAACCGTGTCCGATTTGCCGCGGGCCGCCCGTCGCGGCGGCGAAGCGACAGCCTGTGAGAGCATGCCCAACGCCCTGCAATCTCCGGCCGCATTCCCGCGCAGGATCGCGCCGCGGCGCGGATTTCCGCCGTTGCGCCCGCACCGGCGACGGTGTGGAATGGTCCGGAACCGCCGAAAAGGCGGCGGGACGGAGGGAGAACGGACATGAAGCGTATGACGGCGGCCGTTGCGGCCGTGGCGGCGGTTCTCGGGCTCGGGCTCGGCGGGATCACGACGGCGACGGCGCAGCAGAAGGACTGGAAGACGGTCCGCATCGGGACCGAGGGCGCCTATCCCCCCTTCAACAATCTCAACGCCAAGGGAGAACTCGAAGGCTTCGAGATCGACTACGCCAATGCGCTCTGCGAGAAGATGCAGATCCGCTGCACCTGGGTGGCGCAGGACTGGGACGGCATCATCCCCGCGCTGCTCGCGGGCAAATACGACATCATCGTCGCCGGCATGAACGCCACCGACGAGCGCAGGAAGCGCGTCGACTTCACCGCGGTCTATACGCGGACGCCCATCTCCTTCATCGCGGCCAAATCGGTCAGATCGACGGACATTTCGCCCGCGGCGCTCAAAGGCAAGGCGATCGGCACGCAGGGATCGACGATCCACGCGAATTTCCTCGAAAAATACTACAAGGACTCCTCGATAAAGCTCTATCCCTCGCAGGAAGAGGCCAATCTCGACATCGCCAACGGCCGGCTCGACTACGTGCTCGCCGACAAGCTCGCGCTCGAGGCCTTCATCGACGGCAAGGGCAAGGACTGCTGCAAATTCGTGGCGGACATCAAGCGCGACCCGGTGATCCACGGGCCCGGCGTCGCCATGGCGGTCCGCAAGGAGGACGCGGCGCTGCGCGACATGTTCTCGAAGGCGATCGAGGACTCGATCAAGGACGGCACGCACAAGAGGATCGCCGACAAGTGGTTCAAGATCTCGATCCTCGACTGATCGGATGAGGCGT
>CAYNUN010000517.1:0-1528 GCA_964400345.1 uncultured Methylobacteriaceae bacterium | reverse complement strand
CTACCAGCTCGACCTCGAAATGAGCTTCGTGACGCAGGAAGACGTGTTCGCGGCGGTGGAGCCCGTGATCGGCGGCGTGTTCCGTGAATTCGGCGGCGGCAAGGCGGTGACGCCGAGCCCGTGGCCGCGGATTCCCTATGCCGAGGCGATGCAGAAATACGGCTCGGACAAGCCGGATCTGCGCAACCCGATCGTCATGCAGGACGTGTCGGAGCATTTCCGCGGTTCGAACTTCAAGGTCTTCGCGCGCATGCTCGAAGACGCGAAGAACCGCGTTTGGGCGATCCCCGCGCCGAAGGGCGGGAGTCGCGCCTTCTGCGACCGCATGAATTCCTGGGCGCAGGGCGAGGGCCAGCCGGGGCTGGGGTATATCTTCTGGCGTGAAGGCGCGGGCGCGGGGCCGATCGCGAACAATATCGGTCCGGAGCGGGTCGAGGCGGTCCGCGCGCAGCTCGGGCTCGGGGAGGGCGACGCGGCCTTCTTCGTGGCGGGCGACCCGGAGAAGTTCGTGAAATTCGCGGGCGCGGCGCGCAACAAGGTGGGCTTCGATCTCGAACTCGTGGACGAGAACCGCTTCGAACTGGCGTGGATCGTCGACTTCCCGATGTTCGAATGGAACGAGGACGAGAAGAAGGTCGACTTCTCGCACAACCCGTTCTCGATGCCGCAGGGCGGGCTCGATGCGCTGAACGGGCAGGACCCGCTCACCATCAAGGCGTTCCAATACGACATCGCCTGCAACGGCTATGAACTCGCCTCGGGCGGCATCCGCAACCACAAGCCGGATGCGATGGTGAAGGCCTTCGAGATCGCGGGCTACGGGGAAGAGACCGTCGTCGAGCGCTTCGGCGGAATGTATCGCGCGTTCCAATACGGTGCGCCGCCGCATGGCGGCATGGCGGCGGGCGTGGACCGCATCGTGATGCTGATCGTCGGCGCGCAGAATCTGCGCGAGGTGGCGCTGTTCCCGATGAATCAGCAGGCGCTGGATTTGCTGATGAGCGCGCCTTCGGATGTGACGCCGAAGCAGCTCCGGGAACTGCATCTCAGGCTGAATTTGCCCGAAAAGGGGTGAACCGCCGACGTTCCGGCCGCCGTTTTTTTGCGCGTCATCCGGGATCGTCGACGAAGGCAAGACGTGGATGCCCGCATGCGCGGGCATGACGGGGAGGGGCGTCCCCGCCCGGGAAAGCGCCTTTTTCGCGTGCCGAGGAGGATCCGGCGCGTTACATCTTCCGCTACGGGATTCGAAGCGGGAGATTGCGCGACCATGGCTACGATGTCGGATGATCTGCGGTCTGGGGCGCTCGTTTATCATCGCCTGCCGAAGCCGGGAAAACTCGAGATCCAGCCGACCAAGCCGCTCGGCAATCAGCGCGACCTCGCGCTCGCCTATACGCCCGGCGTCGCCGCGCCCTGCGAGGCCATCGCGGCCGATCCCGCGCAGGCGGCGGAATTGACGGCGCGCCAGAACCTCGTCGCCGTCATCACCAACGGTACGGCCGTGCTCGGGCTGGGCGACATCGGG
>CAYNUN010000516.1:0-1539 GCA_964400345.1 uncultured Methylobacteriaceae bacterium | reverse complement strand
CAAGATCGCGGGCGTCGTCGCCTCCCGCTTCGCCGGGCTCGTCCACGGCCGCCACGCGCTCGATCCCGACGAGGCCGCGGTCATCCTCTTCACCTCCGGCTCCGAGGGCGAACCGAAGGGCGTCGCGCTCACGAACGCCAACATCATCGCCAATATCAAGCAGATCGAAGCCCATATTGGCTCGCCGCCGCTCGGACCGGACCAGATCATTCTGAACCCGCTCCCGGTGTTCCACAGCTACGGCCTGACGGGCGGGCTGTTTCTCGGCCTGTTCGGCGGCATGCGCGTGGTGCTCTATCCGAGCCCGCTGCACTACAAGCAGATCGCCAAGCTCACCAAAGAGACCAAGGCGACGATCCTGTTCGGGACGGACACGTTTCTGCAGGGCTGGATGCGCGCCGCCGAGGCCGACGATTTCGCGAGCGTCCGCATGGTCGTCGCCGGCGCCGAACGCGTCACCGACGAGACCCGCCGCGTCTGGCAGCAATGGGGCACGACGCTTCTCGAAGGCTACGGCGTGACCGAATGCGCACCGGTGCTTTCCGTCAACAAGCTCGACGACAACCGCGCGGGAACGGTCGGGCGCTTCCTGCCGGGCATCGAGCACCGTCTGGAGCCCGTGGAAGGCATCCGCGAGGGCGGTCGTCTCTATGTGCGCGGGCCGAACGTGATGGCGGGCTATGTCCGCCCGTCGGCGCCCGGCGTATTGGAGCCGCCCGTCGACGGCTGGCACGATACGGGCGACATCGTGACGGTCGACGAGGACGGTTTCATCCGCGTGAAGGGCAGGGCGAAACGCTTCGCCAAGATCGGCGGCGAGATGGTTTCCCTCACCGTGATCGAGGGGCTCGCACAGGGGCTTTGGCCCGACGGCGCGCATGTGGCGGTGACGCTGCCCGATCCCCGCAAGGGCGAGCAGATCGTGCTGGTCACCGACAAGCCGGACGCCGACCGCGAGGCGTTGGCCGCTCATGTGAAGGCCGAAGGCTATCCCGAACTCTGGGCGCCGCGGGCGATCCTCGTCACGGCGGCGATCCCGGTCATGGGAACGGGCAAGACCGACATTCCCGCCGTGCAGGAACTCGCCCGGTCGATGCGCCCGATGCTTTGATTCGGGTGGTGCGGACGGCGGGGGTCGAACCCGCATGCCCAAGGGGCGAGGCATTTTAAGTGCCTTGCGTCTACCGGTTTCGCCACGTCCGCTCGCCGCCCTTCATACGGGGGAGGCGGGGCGTTGTCACTGCTCCGGCGTCCAGCCGTAGATCCAATCATATCGGTCCGTCAGGCGCGCGCCGAGGCGCTTGATGACGAGGTCGCGGGCGCGATCGAAGGGGAAACCGAGATGGTAGCTGCGGCCGTTCGAACGGGCCGCGCGCTGCACCCGGGCGGCCCGCGGGCGGCGCAGCGCTTCGTAACGCCGAAGCGCCGCTTCGGCTGCGCAGCCCGATGTCAGAAGCGCCGCGAGGACCGCGGCATCCTCGACCGCCAGCGCCCCGCCTTGTGCGAGGAAGGGAAGCACGGGATGCGCGGCGTCGCCGA
>CAYNUN010000515.1:0-1542 GCA_964400345.1 uncultured Methylobacteriaceae bacterium | reverse complement strand
GAGATGAACGCGCTTCTGCGCGAGATGGAGGCGACGCCCTTCTCCGGCCAGTGCAATCACGGCCGCCCGACCTATGTCGAATTGAAGCTCTCCGACATCGAAAGACTGTTCGGACGGCGGTGAGCCCGGTTCCGCCGGGACGCGTCCGGGCGTAGAAGCGGTCCATGGCGGACGTGATGACCCCGGAGCAGCGCAGCCGCGCCATGGCGCGGGTGCGCTCCAAGAACACCAAGCCCGAACTGCGGGTGCGGGCATTGCTGCACCGCCTCGGCTTCCGCTTCCGACTGCATCGCCGCGACCTGCCGGGAACGCCGGATCTCGTCCTGCCCAAGCACCGCGCGGCGATCTTCGTTCACGGCTGTTTCTGGCACGCCCATCCCGGCTGCGCCCGCGCGACGATGCCTTCGACGCGGGTGGAGTTCTGGACGACGAAGCTCGCGCGCAACGTCGAGCGCGACGCGAAGAAGCTCAGGGAGCTTCAGGCCGCGGGCTGGCGGGTGCTCGTGCTGTGGGAATGCGAGACCCGGGACGCGGAGGCGCTGGAAGCGCTTTTACGGGGGTTCTAGGCGGACGATTGAATGCAAGGTGTCATCCCGGGCCGCGCAGCGGACCCGGGACCCAAAAAACGGTCCGGAGGCGAGCGGCCGACGGCTCTCCGGCTCCCGGCTCTCCGCTTCGCACCGGCCGGGATGACGCGTCGAGGATGATCGCGCCCGCCCGGGATCGCCTCACGCCACCGCGAGGATGATCTTCCGCAGCTTGTCGACCAGTTCGTCGATCTGGTTCTCCGAGATCACGAGCGGCGGGGTGACCGCGATCGTGTCGCCGGTGATGCGGATCATCAGGTCATGGTCGCGGAAGCCGCGGTCCATCGCGTCATAGGCGCGCTTGCCGACGCCGTCGGGGATCGAGGCGAGATCGATCGCGGCCACGAGACCGACCGTGCGGATGTCGAGCACGTTGGGCAGGCCCTTCAGCGACATGATCGCATCGGCCCAGAAGGGTTCGAGCGCTGCGGTCCGTTCGAACAGGTTCTCCTCGCGATAGAGATCGAGCGTCGCGAGGCCCGCGGCGGCCGCCAGCGGATGGCCCGAATAGGTGTAGCCGTGGAACAGCTCGATGACGTGCTCGGGCCCCTTCATGAAGGTGTCGTGGATGCCCTTGCGCGCGATCACGCCGCCCATCGGCACGGTGCCGGAATTCACCGCCTTGGCGAAGCAGATCATGTCCGGGATCACGCCGTAGCGCTCCGCCGCGAAGGCGGTGCCCAGCCGGCCGAAGCCCGAGATCACCTCGTCGAAGATCAGGAGAATGCCGTGCTTGTCGCAGATGTCGCGCAGCCGCTTGAGATAGCCCTTGGGCGGCGGCAGCACGCCCGTCGAGCCCGCCATCGGCTCCACGATCACGGCCGCGACGGTGGAGGCGTCGTGCAGCGTCACGATGCGCTCGAGGTCGTCGGCGAGATGCGCGCCCCATTCCGGCTCGCCCTTCGAGAAGGCCTGTTCCGTGCGGTTGTAGGTATGCGGCAGATGGTCGACGCCC
>CAYNUN010000514.1:0-1544 GCA_964400345.1 uncultured Methylobacteriaceae bacterium | reverse complement strand
CGGCGGTTCGGTGGAACCGCCGTCGACTGACATAGGGCGCTTTCGGCGTCCGATCAGAGGAGCGTGATCGCCATGAACACGACGATGGCGGTCACGGCGATCGTGCCCCACGTGGTGAAGGTCACGAAGCCCTCATAAGTGCGCTCGTGTTCCGGATAGTCCATGCCCGAACCGGAATTTTGTTGCTGAGCCATCGGCTGTCCTCTGCGACTTTCGGCTGAAAAACTTCGGCCCCGCCTTTAGCGCAACCGCGGATGTCAGGCAATCGGACGAGAGACGGAGGCGCGATGCGTCCGGCGCGGCCCGGATCCGCGTCATTCGCCCGCCGCGTCGAGCGCCAGCGCCGCGCCGACCGAGCCGATCACCACCGTTGCGAGGCTCAGCCCGCACAGCACCAGAAACGGCGTCCGGAAGGGCACCGTGCCGCCCACCGCCGCCGCGGCGGCAGAAACGCCGAAGATCAGGATCGGGATCATCAGCGGCAGCACCAGCACCGCCAGCACCAGCCCCCCGCGTCGCAACGACGCGGTCAGCGCCGCGCCGACCGCGCCGATGAAGGTGAGCGCGGGCGTGCCGACGAGCAGCGTCACGAAGACCGCGCCCATCGCCGCGGGTTCGAGCGCGAGCAGCAGGCCCAGCACCGGCGCGAAGAGCGCCAGCGGCAGCCCCGTCGCGGCCCAATGGGCGAGGCCCTTCGCGAGCACCACGAGCGCGGGCGGCATCGTCCCCGTCATCAGAATGTCGAGCGAGCCGTCCTCTTCGTCCGCCTGAAACAGCCGGTCGAGCCCGATCAGCGTCGCCAGCGTCGCCGCGATCCACAGAATCGCGGGCCCGATCCGCGACAGCAGATTGAGGTCCGGCCCGATCGCGAAGGGCACGATCGTCACGAGAATCAGGAAGAACACGAGCCCCGTCCCGCCGCCGCCGCCGATGCGGGCGGCGATGCGCAGATCGCGCCGGACGAGGGCGAGAAACGCGCTCATGCCCGCCCCCCCAGCGCGAGGCTCCGCGTCGGAATGCCCGTCTCGGCATGGGTCGCGATCATGACGAGCCCGCCCGTCGCCGCATGCTCCGCGCACAGGCGGCGCAGCGTCTCCTGCGAGGCGGCGTCGAGAGCGTTGGTCGGCTCGTCGAGCAGCCAGACGGGCCGCGGCGCGACCAGAAGGCGGGCGAGCGACAATCTCTTGCGCTGCCCGGCCGACAGATAGGCCGAAGGGAGATCCGCCGCATGGAGAAGCCCCACCCTTTCGAGCGCCTCCCGCGCATCCGCGCCCTTTTTTCCGTCGCCGAGCCAGGCGGCCCAGAAGTCGAGGATCTCCACGGGGGTCAAGGCGGGCTTCACCGCGTCCTTGTGCCCGAGATAATGCACCCGCTCGGCGACCGTCGCGTCGATGTCGTAGGTCGGGAAACCGGCCGCTCCTTCCCTTCTCCCCTCGCGGGAGAAGGTGGCGCGAAGCGCCGGATGAGGGGGCGCGCGAAGCGCCCCGCCGCGTCGGCGTCAAATTTAGCAAGCCCCCTCATCCGGCCCGCCGCCGGCGGTCCAC
>CAYNUN010000513.1:0-1544 GCA_964400345.1 uncultured Methylobacteriaceae bacterium | reverse complement strand
GGCGTCTTGTTGAAGAGGATGGGCTCCTTCGGGATCGGCGAACCGGTTTCCGCGGCGTGATCGGCGAAGTTCAGGCCGACCGCGATGAAATTGCCCGGACGCGCCACGCAGGAACCGATGCGCACGCCCGCCGGAACGGCCGGGAGCGACTTCGGATCGAGCTTCGCGAGCTTGGCGAGATTCGCGGGGTCGAGCGCGCTGCCGGCGAGGTCGGCGACGTGAGCCGAAAGATCACGGATCGTGCCGTCGGCGTCGACCATGCCCGGCTTTTCGGCGCCGGGATTGCCGTAGCGAAGGAACTTCATCGGGGTTTCCTTTTTGCAAGAAGGCGTTCTTGGCCGGCGGTCCCTCGCCGGCGGTCGGGAGTTTGACCGCCGCGCCCACGCTCCGCAAGCCCGCCCGACGCGGGGCCGAGCCGAGCGGGCATTCCTTTTCCGCAAAGGGGCGGAACATGGAAAGGCCCGGGAGCGACCCGGGCCTTGCGGTCTTCTTCAGCTTCGCGTCCGGACATATTCGCCGGGCGCGTCGCCCAGCGTCTTCTTCGTGCCGCCGGGCTTGCGGGCGGGCACCTGTTCGGGCGCCTGCGCCTTGATCCAATCCGCCCAATGGGGCCACCAGGAGCCGGGCGTCTCCTTCGCTCCGGCCAGCCAGTCGGAGAGTTCGCCCTTCGGCTCGCCGTTCGTCCAGAATTGGTATTTCGGCTTGCCCGCGGGGTTGATGACGCCGGCGATATGGCCCGATCCGGCGACCACGAAGGTGACGGGCCCGCCGAAGCGGGCGGAGCCGAGGAAGACGGACTTCGCCGGGGCGATATGATCCTCCTTGGCCGCGAGATTGTAGATCGGGACCGTCACCTTGCCGAGATCGAGACGCTCGCCGCCGATCTCCATCTCGCCCTTCGACAGCTTGTTCTCGAGATAGCAGTTGCGGAGATAGAAGGAGTGATTGGCCGCGGGCATGCGCGTCGAATCCGCGTTCCAATAGAGAAGATCGAACGGGAAGGGCGCTTCGCCCTTGAGATAGACGTTCACCACGTAAGGCCAGATGAGATCGTTGGGCCGGAGCATGTTGAAGGCCGAAGCCATGCTCGAACCTTCGAGATAGCCCTGCGCATACATCCGATCCTCGATCGACCGGATCTGGTCCTCGTCGACGAAGACCTTGAGATCGCCCGCATGGGTGAAGTCGACCTGCGTGGTGAACAGCGTGGCGCTGGAGATGCGCGTGTCGCCCATGGCCGCCATATAGGCGAGCGTGACCGAGAGCAGGGTTCCGCCCACGCAATAGCCGACCGCGGTGACCTCGGTCTCGCCGCAGGTGTCCTCGACGGCGTCGAGCGCCGCGAAGATGCCCTCGCGCATATAGTCCTCGAAGCTCTTCTCGGCCTGCCGCTCGTCGGGATTGACCCAAGAGATGCAATAGACCGTGAGACCCTGCGAGACCGCCCAGCGGATGAAAGACTTCTCGGGGTTGAGATCGAGGATGTAGAACTTGTTGATCCAGGGCGGGACGATGAGCAGGGGCCGCTTGTAGACCTGCTCCGT
>CAYNUN010000512.1:0-1549 GCA_964400345.1 uncultured Methylobacteriaceae bacterium | reverse complement strand
AGGGAGAGCATCCGGCTGTACATCGATGCCGCGATGAACAGGAAGAAGATTCCGGCGCTCGCACGCCCCGTGTCCATCAGCAGTTCCAGCGCGCCTCGGAGGGTGAAGGTGCCGCGCATGATGAAGATGATCAGACCGCCGAAGGCTCCGATCGCCCCCGCTTCCGTGGGCGTGAAGATGCCCCCGTAGATTCCGCCGAGAACGAGCGCGATCAGGAGGTAGAGCGGCCACGGACGACCGATGATCCGCCACTTTTTCGTTTGAACGCCGGCGGGCGTCGGCATCGCGCTCATGCCTCCGAGTTCCGGCTTCAACACGACCATCAGCCAGATGGCGAGCGACAACAACCCCGCCACCAGCAGGCCGGGCCCGACGCCTGCGGCGAAGAGTTTGCCGATCGATTGCTCGGTCACGACGCCGTAGACGATCATGAGGACGGAAGGCGGGATGAGCATGCCCAGCAGCGCGCTCGAAGCGACGATGCCTAGGCTGAAGCGAAGATTGTACCTCAGCCGCAGCATCTCGGGGATCGCCAGTTTCGAGAAAACCGCGGCGGAAGCGACGGACACGCCGGTAATGGCGGCAAAGATCGCATTGGCGACGACGGTGGCGATGCCCAGGCCGCCCTTGACGCGGTACAGCATCGACTCGGCCGCCGAGAACAGGTCACGGGTCGCGCCCGCCGCCGTCGTCAACAGCCCCATCAACACGAACAGGGGAATGACGGCGAAAACGTAGTCCGCGACGGCGCTGTAGGCCGTCTGCTTGAGCAGGCTTGCCGCGACCGACAAGCGGTCCGTGATGACGTAGACGCCCAGAAAGCTGGTGAGCATCAGGGCTACGCCGACATGCAGGCCCAGCAGAATCAGGGCGAAGAGAACGGCGACGGAGATGATGCCGACGGTAACGGGATCCATGACGGCCTCTTCCGGTTATTCGGTCAGCGAACCGGAAGAGGAGAAGTCCTCTTCCTTGCCTGCGAGAGCCTGAAAAGACTGAAGCAGGTATTCGAGCGCGGTCAGGGCGGAGCCGCCGACCACGATCGCCCAGATCGGCCATGTCGGGATGCGGACAGGGTGCTCGCCTTCGAAGGAGCCGATGCGATAGGCGCGCAGCAATTCCGGGTAGCTGTAATAGGCGATCATGCCCATCAGAAGCGCCCCCGCGATGCAGTTGAGCAGATTCACCGCCTGCCGACCCTTGCCCGGAAGCAGATTGAGAATGAAGGTCGAGCGCATGTGCTGACGTTGGCGGAGAGCGAAGGCCATCTGCAGCCAAATCATGCAGACGATCGAAAACTTGGTGATTTCGGGAACGCCGTGGAGCGGCGAGCCGAAAGCGGCGCGTCCCACGACGTCGGCCGTGATCACCAGCATGATCGTGACGATCAGCATGGCGGCGATGAAGTTCAACGTCGACAGCAAACGGTCGAAAAGGCGTGACATGCCGCTCTCCGCGTAATGGAAAAGGGGCGCGAAAGATTCGCGCCCCTCGGTCCGTCGATCAGCGTTCGGCGGTCCAATCCCGCGGGAATTCGTGTCCCGCCTTC
>CAYNUN010000511.1:0-1554 GCA_964400345.1 uncultured Methylobacteriaceae bacterium | reverse complement strand
TTCGAGCCGATGCGGTTGTCGAGCCCGATGCCGCGCGCGACCTCCTGGACGTTGCCGCCCACCTCCTCGCAGAGATCGGCGATCTCGTTGATGAAGGTGATCTTCACCGCGAGGAAGGCGTTGGCGGCGTATTTGATGATCTCTGAGGTGCGCCGATCCGTGAACAGGATCGGCGGCTGGTTGAGGAAGAGCGGGCGATAGATCTCCGTCATCACTTCGCGGGCGCGCGGATCGGACGTGCCGACGACGATGCGGTCGGGGCGCTTGAAATCGGAGATGGCCGCGCCTTCGCGCAGGAATTCGGGATTGGAGACGACGGCGAAATCGCCCTCCGGCCGGGTCTCGCGGATGATGCGCTCGACCTCGTCGCCCGTGCCGACGGGGACGGTCGATTTGGTGACGACGACGGTGTAGCCGTCCATCACTTCGGCGATCTCGCGCGCGGCGGCGTGGACATAAGAGAGATCGGCGTGGCCGTCGCCGCGGCGCGAGGGCGTGCCGACCGCGATGAACACGGCCTCGGCCCCGCGCACCGCCTCGGCGATGTCGGTCGTGAAGGAAAGACGCCCCTCGCGGACATTGTTGGCGACGAGATCCTCGAGGCCGGGCTCGTAGATCGGCATGACGCCTTCGAGCAGCGCCTCGATCTTCTTCGCATCCTTGTCGACGCAGACGACCCGATGGCCGAAATCGGCGAAACACACGCCCGAGACGAGGCCCACATAGCCCGAGCCGATCATCGCGATCTTCATGAAGGTCAGAACTCCGTTTCCCGCCGCGATCCTGCCGCGAGAAGCTTAAGCTTTTGCGACCGACGCGCGCAGGAGGCGCGTCCTCCATCGCATGCCCGAGGGCAGGGGGAAAGCTCCCTTCGCGCCGGCGCGCGGGCGGCGCGGCGGGTGACGCAACGGTGCGCGAAACCGAAGGGCCGCAGCGGGCTGCGGGGCTCGCCGATCCGGGGGGGCGAGGCGAGAGCGTCGCTCGTCGGAGATGTCGGGCCCGATATCAGATGTATTCGATTTCCTTGGTCTGCTCGAGCCATTCCATGAAACTGCCGCTTCCCGTCCTGAAGGGATCAGAGAAAGCTTTTTTGAGATCTTCCCGACTGCGGAAAAAAGTACGGACCGACTTCTTGATCGGAGTGCCGTCGTCGAAATGATTGTAGTGCCACCATTTTTCGGGAATCCGAGGGTCGGTGCATTTGGTGATCTGGTTGCGATACCACCACCAAAGCTCATAAATCTCGATGTTGTTCCCGGCATAACGGCGGGTCATGGTGTCGCCGATCGGTCCAAGCTTCGTGAAGTGATAAAAGCGAAGCAGCGAACCGTTGATCAGAGCGCGGCCGTCCTGATCGTAGGACATCTTTCTGTGGCTGAGGTTCCGACTGGCGACGTTGTAGCCCGGGTCGCGAAGCACTTTGACGCCGTCGAAGAAACACGGGATCAAGTTGCACCATTTCTGATCGACGAAGACCCCCATATCCAGCCGATCATGGCACCAGTCATGCAACCGATCGGACCACCACTGCGCAAAGCGGTGCGCTTCGGGATC
>CAYNUN010000510.1:0-1556 GCA_964400345.1 uncultured Methylobacteriaceae bacterium | reverse complement strand
AACCGTCATGCCCGCGCATGCGGGCATCCACGTCTTCCCTCCGACGCGCCGAGCAATCACGCCCTCTTCGCCTCGAATGTCATCCGCCCCTGATTGTGCCCGATATTGACGGGCCGCCGCCGAGCTTCGAAGCCCGCATGGTCGAGGATCGCGAGCATTTCATGCGCGTCGTGGAAGCTCAGCCCGAGTTCCGCCCTGAGCTTCCGGTAATCCGAGAAGAACGTCTTCGCGAGCCCCAGCCCCGCCGCGATCAGGAAGCCGCCCTCCCGGCCGAAACGCAGCAGCGACACCGCGTCCGCGAGCGGGCTTCGTCCGCGGGGGATCACGTCCCCGATCACGAGCCGTCCATCCGGTTTCAACAGCGGCCGCAGCGCGGCGAGCAGGGCGTCGAGTTCCGCCCGAGAGAGATATTGCAGCAGGGAATTGACCACGATCAGATCGAGCGACCCTTCCGGCAGCGCCTTCACCGCGTCGGGATCGAGAATCTCGATTCCCTTCGTTCCACGATAGCGGGTCTCGAGCTTGGCCCGGACGGTGGGCGCCGCGTCGGAGAGGATCAACCGCGCGCAGCGCCGCGCGACGACGTCGGCCGCCGTCGCCTCTCCGCAGGCATAATCGAGCACGACCGCATCGGACGAGGGAACCAGTTCGGCGATGTCGCGGGCGACGCCCCGGTCATGCAGCATCCGGTGGCGGGCATTCACGTAGATCGAATGCTCGCCGTCCCAGAAGTCCTTCCAGCTCATGCGCCCCGCATCCCCGTCAACGGCGATTGATGCGCTTCAGATAGGCGATGAGATCGCCGATGTCGTCGGGTTCGAAGACGAAATGCGGCATGCCCGCTTCGCCGTGTCCGACCACGATCCCTTCGGCCAGCGCCTCTTCCAGCGCCTCCAGCGGATAGCGCTTGCCGAGCGTGCGGAAGGCCGGACTTTTCGGGTTCGCGCTCTCGCCCTTCAGGCCGATCGCATGGCAGGAGGCGCAGTTCTCGCGCGCCAGGATTTCGCCGCGGGAGACGGGCGTCTCCTTCGCGGCCTTGCTGGGCGGCATCGGGGCGGCCCCCGCCGCTCCGATCGACGAGAAGGCCGCGAGCGCCGCGGCCGTGATCAGCAATTTCTTCATCGGTGTCCCCCCTCCGATGTACTCGAACGGGGGTCATCTTGCGCCCGCGAGCGGGCGCACCGCAAGCGGAGGAATACGGAAGCTTAAGCCGCCTTGTTCTTCTCGATCATTTCGACGAAGCGGTCGAAGAGATAATGGCTGTCCTGCGGGCCGGGCGCGGCTTCCGGATGGTGCTGCACCGAGAAGGCCGGGCGGTCCTTGAGCGCGATGCCGCAATTCGAGCCGTCGAACAGCGAAACATGCGTCTCTTCGGCATTGGCGGGCAGCGAGTTCCGGTCCACCGCGAAGCCGTGGTTCATCGAGACGATCTCGACCTTGCCCGTGGTGAAGTCCTTCACCGGATGGTTGGCGCCGTGGTGGCCCTGGTGCATCTTCTCGGTCTTGCCGCCCAGCGCGATGCCGAGCATCTGGTGGCCGAGGCAGATGCCGAAGAC
>CAYNUN010000509.1:0-1566 GCA_964400345.1 uncultured Methylobacteriaceae bacterium | reverse complement strand
GATCAGCACGCCCAGCGCGAAGCTGACCAGCGTGATCAGCCAGAACACCAGATGGCTCTCCGTCACGACGAAGATGCCGATCAGCACCAGCAGCAGCGCCGCGAGGCCGAGATTGATGACGTGGCGATAGGGCAGCATGATCGGCTTGCCGCTCATGCGTCCGTCGAGCTTCAGGAAGGCGATGATCGAACCCGTGAAGGTGATCGCGCCGATCGCGACGCCGAGCGCCATTTCGATCAGGCTCGCCGCCTTGATCGAGCCGGGAGCCCCGATGCCGAAGGCCTGAGGCGCGTAGAGCGCGCCCGCCGCCACCATCACCGCGGCGAGGCCGACGAGCGAATGGAAGAAGGCCACGAGCTGCGGCATCGCCGTCATCGGGATGCGCTTGGCGACGACCGCGCCGACGCCGCCGCCGATCGCGAGGCCGCCGATCAGCAGCAGCCAGCCGACGAGGCCGGAGGGCGCCGCGACGAACAGCGTCGTCACCATGGCGACCGCCATGCCGATCATGCCGTAGAGATTGCCCTGACGGCTCGTGGCGGGCGAGGAGAGGCCCCGCAGCGCCATGATGAAGAGCGCGCCGGAGACGAGATAGAGAAGGGCTGCGATATTCGCGGACATCTGTGATCAGCCCTTCTTCTTGTACATCGCGAGCATGCGCTGCGTGACGAGGAAGCCCCCGAAGATGTTCACGCTCGCAAGAACCAGGGCGACGAAGCCGAAGCCGCGCGCCCAGCCGGCGCCTTCGCCGACCGCCGTGTCGACGCCGACCGCGAGCAGCGCGCCGACCACGATCACCGAGGAGATCGCGTTGGTCACCGCCATCAGCGGCGTATGCAGCGCCGGCGTGACCGACCAGACCACGTAATAGCCGACGAAGACCGCCAGCGCGAAGATCGCCAGCTGGAACACGAAGGGATCGACCGCGCCGCCGGTGGCGGCATGCGCCGCGGCTCCGGCCACGGAAGCCGCCTGTTCGGCATAGGCCTGGGCGGCGTCGGCGGCCTCGCGGGCGAGCCGCGCCGCGGCCTCCGCCTTGTCGAGCAGCTGTCGGGGAGTTTCGTTCGCCATCATCGCCTCCGTCAGGCCTTCGGGGCCGCGGGCTGGAAGTTGGGATGCACCACCGCGCCGTCGCGGGTGAGGTTGGTCGCCTTGACCAGTTCGTCGTCCCACTTCACGGCGAGAGCCTTGGCGCTCTTGTCGATCATGGTTTCGAGGAAGGCGAAGAGGTTCTTCGCATAAAGGCTCGACGCCGTGGCCGCGAGGCGGCCGGGCACGTTGGGATGGCCCACGATCTTCACGCCGTTCGCCGTCGTGACGATCTTGCCCGCCTCCGCGCCGACGACGTTGCCGCCGCGCTCGACCGCGAGGTCGATGATGACCGAGCCGGGACGCATCGAGGCCACCATCTCCGCCGAAACCAGCTTCGGCGCCGGACGGCCGGGGATCAGCGCCGTCGTGATGATGATGTCCTGCTTGGCGATGTGGGAGGCGACGAGCGCGGCCTGCTTGGCCTGATACTCCTTCGACATCTCCTTGGCGTAACCGCCCGCCGTCTCGGCCTGC
>CAYNUN010000508.1:0-1576 GCA_964400345.1 uncultured Methylobacteriaceae bacterium | reverse complement strand
GAGACCCCTCATCCGGCGCTTCGCGCCACCTTCTCCCGCAAGGGGAGAAGGGCGCTGATCCCGACCGGCACGGCTTATTGAAAGCGCTCCATGACGGGCATGGATTGCCGCGTCGCTGCGCTCTTCGCAATGACGGGAGTGCGTGACCTTCCCGTGCCGGGCGCTATGCTTCCGGAAAGCAACGCGGGGGAGGCGTCCATGGACGAGTTGTTTCCGGGATCGGCGACGCGGGAGATCGCGACGGCGGCGGGGCGGATCTTCGTGCGGACCATGGGGTCGGGGCCGCCGCTGCTGCTGATCCACGGTTTTCCGCAGACCCATGCGATGTGGCACCGGATCGCCCCGGCGCTCGCCGAACGCTTCAGCCTCGTGATGCCCGATCTGCGCGGCTACGGCCGATCCTCCGCGCCGGAAGGGGATGCGGCGCATCAGGCCTATTCCAAACGCGCGATGGCGGAGGACATGGTCGCGGTGATGGATGCGCTCGGACATGCGACCTTCCGCGTCGTCGGGCATGACCGGGGCGCGCGGGTCGGATACCGGCTCGCGCTCGATCATCCGGGCCGGGTCGAGCGGCTCGCGGTGCTCGACATCGCACCGACCGTGGTGATGTGGGACACGATGGACGCGGCCAAGGCGCTGAAGGTCTATCACTGGGCCTTTCTCGCCCAGCCGATGCCGATGCCGGAAAAACTGATCGAAGGCGCGGCGCGGCTCTATCTCGACCATACGATCGCGAGTTGGACGCGGGACAAGACCCTCTCGGCCTTCGACCCCCGCGCGCTCGACGATTATCGGGCCTTCTTCACGGAGCCCGCGCGCATCCATGCCTGCTGCGAGGATTATCGGGCGGGGGCGACGATCGACGTCGAGCATGACCGCGACGACCTCGCCGTCGGCCGGCGGATCTTCCGGCCGGTCTTCGTGCTGTGGGGTGCGGCGGGCATCCCCGCCGCGGGCGGACCGCTCGACCAATGGATCGGCACCTTCGCGCCGCAGGCGGAAGGCCGGGCGATCGACGCGGGCCATTTCGTCGCCGAGGAAAATCCCGAAGCGACCCTCCAAGCCCTGATGCCGTTCCTCGCATGACCACGCTCGATCGCCAGTCCGCCTTTTCCGGCACCAAACCCGTCCCCGAAGCGCTCGCCTTCGATCCGGCACCGCTCGCCGCCCTGCTGCGCGACCGTGTCGAGGGGATCGGCGACGCCTTCGAGCTGCGGCAGTTCAAGGGCGGGCAATCGAACCCGACCTATCTGTTGACGTCCGGCGCGTCGAAATTCGTGCTCCGCCGCAAGCCGCCGGGGAAATTGCTGGCCTCCGCCCATGCGGTGGACCGGGAATTCCGCGTGCTGTCGGCCCTGTCCTCGGCGGGATTTCCGGTCGCGAAGCCGCTTCTCCACTGCACCGACGAGAGCGTGATCGGGACGGAATTCTACGTGATGGCGCATGTCGAGGGCCGGGTGTTCTGGGATCCGGCCATGCCGGGCTCCGACCCCTCCGAGCGCGCCGCCGTCTACGACGCGATGAACCGGACGCTGGCGGATCTCCACGCCTTCGACCCCGCCGCGATCGGGCT
>CAYNUN010000507.1:0-1579 GCA_964400345.1 uncultured Methylobacteriaceae bacterium | reverse complement strand
CTTCCCGCATCATTACGGCACGCTCGACGGCTTCGGCTGGGGCGTGACCCGCGCGGACGCGCTGGCGGCGCTGGAGGAATTCGCGACCGTCGCGCTCCCCGGCTTCGGCGACCATCAGGATGCGATGA
The DNA here is from genome assembly GCA_964400345.1 of uncultured Methylobacteriaceae bacterium. Classification (GTDB taxonomy): domain Bacteria; phylum Pseudomonadota; class Alphaproteobacteria; order Rhizobiales; family Beijerinckiaceae; genus JAIXZO01. Next base: position 1,451 of record CAYNUN010000507.1, on the reverse strand, counting down.
AGGACGGCGCACCCTTTCTCTTCCACGGCCTGATCTCGCCCTATCTCAATGCGGGACTGCTGACGCCCATGGAGGTCTGTCTTCGGGCGGAACGGGAATGGCGCGAGGGCAGGGCGGAGCTGAACGCCGTCGAAGGTTTCGTCCGGCAGGTGCTCGGCTGGCGCGAATATGTCCGCGGTCTCTATTGGCTGCGCATGCCCGATTACGCGCGGACCAATGCGCTCGGCGCGACGCGCCCGCTGCCGGAATTCTACTGGACGGGCGACACGGAGATGAACTGCCTGCGGAATTGCGTGAGCGACACGATGCGCAACGCCTATGCGCATCATATCCAACGGCTCATGGTGCTGGGGAATTTCGCGCTGATCGCGGGTCTCGCACCGCAGGAGGTCGAGCGCTGGTTCCTCGCCGTCTATGCCGACGCCTATGAATGGGTCGAACTGCCGAACGTGCACGGCATGGTGCTCTTCGCCGACGACGGCGTGCTCGCGTCGAAGCCCTATGCGGCGTCGGGCGCCTATATCGACCGGATGAGCGATTATTGCGCGGGCTGTCGTTACGACCCCGGCGTGAAGGCGGGCGAGAAAGCCTGTCCCTTCAATCCGCTCTATTGGGATTTCCTGATCCGAAACACGGACAAGCTTGCGCGCAATCCGCGCATGGCGATGCCCTATCGCACGCTCGCCAAGATGACGCCCGAGCGTCGTGCGGAGATCGCGGAGGACGCCTCGCGCATTCTCGCCGCGCTGAGGTGATCAGTAGCGCCGCATATGGGTGAGCGTGCCGTACCAGCCGTTGCGCCCGTCGGAATCGCGCATCGCCCCGCCCGAGATCTCGAAGGTCCAGCGGAACAAAGGGATGTCGGAGACGAAGAGCCCGACCCTGTCGTCCCGATACCCGCCCGAAGTCGACATCACCAGTTCCGGCCCCATCACCACGGGGCCGAACGTCTTCCGGCCGATCCGACTCCGCTGGCGGATCTCCATCGCAGCGCTGCCCGCCGAGACGACGAGGCTCGCCACGACCGCATCGGAGGGGCGCCAGAACGCCTGCCCCTCGAACCGCAGACCGTAGGTGCGCTTCATCTTCGGGCTTTCCGGGTCGATCGCCTTGGCCTCGTATTCGGGCCCCAGAAAGCCCGCCAGATAAAGCCCGTCCAAGCTCGTCTGACGGCCGAGCAGCAGGCGGGCGCGGACGGAGGGCAGGGCGATCGTCGGGTCGCGCACATCCTTCACCTCCCGTCCGGCGGGCGAGACGCCCGACCCCGTGATCCCGACCAGCAGCCACCCGTTCTCGTCGAGCGTCGGGGCGAAGGCGCGCTTGAAGCCGACGCTCGTATGCAGGCCGCCCGCCGACCCGTCGGACGCGGTGAAGGTCTGCAGATTCGGCATCGAGGGCAGGCGGAGCCGCTCGAAGATCCCGGGCGCTTCGACGAGGACTTCGTCGGTCGA
>CAYNUN010000506.1:0-1580 GCA_964400345.1 uncultured Methylobacteriaceae bacterium | reverse complement strand
AGCTACAGCAGCGAGAAAATCAAAAAGCTACGCAAACAATATCAACTCAGTCAAAGTGTGTTTGCTTCTCTCCTCAACACCAGCACCTCTACAGTGCGTCAATGGGAGATTGGTGAAAAACACCCAAGCGGTCCCTCGCAAAAACTATTAAATCTATTAGAAAGAAAAGGCCTCGAAGGGATTCTTTAGCAGGCTTTCGCCGCCGTCATACCGACGAAAGTCGGTATCCAGCGGCGTTGGGGTTTAATAAGGAAAAAATAGCTTATTGTTTTTGTCCTGGATTCTGCGACTTCGCGCAGAATGACAAACTAGAAAGACACTGGATTCCGTTTTTCAACGGAATGACGAGGCTGGGGCTTTGATTGCGGGCAACAAAAAAGCCAGTTCGGGTTGAACTGGCTTTTTTAACATTCACCTTGTCTATTTATTGACGCGGTTTTTGTATTCTAAGGTGCGGGTATCGATTTCGATTTTGTCGCCCACGTTGCAGAACAACGGGACTGGCAATTCGAAACCAGTAGAGATGCGGGCAGGTTTCATCACTTTACCGGAGGTGTCGCCTTTAACGGCGGGTTCGGTGTAGGTAATTTCGCGTACTACTGAGTTGGGAAGTTCTACTGAGATGGCTTTGCCGTTGTAGAACACCACTTCACACTGCATGCCGTCTTCTAGGAAGTTCAAGGCATCCGTCATGTTTTCAGCTTCTACTTCGTATTGGTTGTATTCGGTGTCCATAAACACATACATAGGGTCAGCGAAATAGGAATAGCTAACGTCTTTTTTCTCTAATACAACAACATCAAATTTGTCGTCTGCTTTGTAAACGCTCTCACTAGGAGCGTCTGTTAACAGGTTTTTAAACTTCATTTTGACCACGGCGGCATTACGACCGGACTTGTTGTACTCGGTTTTTTGCACCACCATTGGATCGCTACCTATCATTACCACGTTACCAACACGGAGTTCTTGCGCTGTTTTCATAATAATCCTGCAAATTGTGAGCTGTAAAAAAGTCGCGCATTATACCTGAAATTTGCCGAAAAATAACGAAAAAATAGACCCTTAGCAAAAAATATAAATGACTTAAATGGTTGACATTTATTTATCCTAAAAAATTGCCCTTAAGTGGCTTAAAAGCATGATTTAAGGCACAAATTAAAGTGCCGAAAAGTGGCTAAGTCTGTTAAAATTTGCTCTGTTTTTTCGCGCTTTTACAGCAACTTTTTATAACCTTCTACTTACTATAAAAAATATGGATCAATTCGCCAAAGAAACCCTCCCGATTAGTCTTGAAGATGAAATGCGCCGTTCCTATCTCGATTACGCCATGAGCGTGATTGTGGGCCGCGCTTTGCCCGATGTCAGAGATGGCTTGAAGCCTGTGCACCGCCGCGTATTGTTCGCGATGCACGAGCTCAGCAACGACTGGAATCGACCCTATAAGAAATCGGCGCGTATTGTCGGTGACGTCATCGGTAAATATCACCCACACGGTGATACGGCGGTGTATGACACCATCGTGCGTATGGCGCAGGATTTCTCCTTGCGTTATATGTTGGTCGATGGTCAAGGTAACTTTG
>CAYNUN010000505.1:0-1581 GCA_964400345.1 uncultured Methylobacteriaceae bacterium | reverse complement strand
ATGTCTATGATGACCATGATTTCGTGTTGCACCTCCACACCAAGAACTCCGGCACGCACACCGCCGAACTGGCGGACTGGCTGCCTTATCTGATCGAGAACCTGATCGGCACGCCCGCGGTCGCGTCTTCCTGTATCGCGTTGCTCACGAATTCCGCATCGTCGGGCGTCGTCTTCCCGTCGCCGTATCCGCCGATCAGGCCTTGGCTCAATTGGGGGGCGAATTTCCGGAAGGCCGAGATGCTGGCCGAACGCATGGGCATTCGGCTCGATCCGGACGTGTCGCCCGCGTTCCCGGCGGGCTCGATGTTCTGGGCCAGAAGCGCCGCCATACGAGACCTGGTCGATCTTCGTCTCGGCCCCGAAGATTTCGAGCCGGAGCAGGGCCAGGTGGACGGAACCACCGCCCACGCCATCGAGCGCCTCGTCTGCATCGTCGCGAAATCGAGGGGCTTTTCGACCCGGGTCGTCCGCGCCGACCCGGCCGCCCCGCCGTCGCCGCCGAAGCCGACGCGGCATCGCGTCCTCGACGAATTTCAAGCCGCGTGGATCCGATTGCAGCGCCGGATCCATTTTGCACGCATCGCGAGGCGGTGAGCGCCCGTCGCGCCTTGTCGATCCGGTTCCTCGTCCATCCTTTTCGCCGCGATCAACCGCCCGCCCCTTTCGGCGACGCGTTCGGCCCGCTCGGAACGGGCGCTCGCCGCCTCTCGGCCTCCTTGCGATCATGCCCGCCGATGGTCACCCGCCGATCGCGACGCAACGGGACGCTTGTCGGACCCGACATCCTTTACACCGCATGAACATCCTTCGGTTGTATTTGAAGCTTTTTTACACCTAAGCGTTTATTGATCCTGCTTTAAGACGCCTATACGTATGGTTGTTCTTTTAATTCAGGTTCGTGACCCGAAATGATGCGCGCATTGCTTGATGCCCCTTTTTCAACCCATCGAGATTTCGCGGATTCGGACGTCTCCCATGGGCGTGCCGTCGTCTTCCAATTCCTGCCCCGCAACATGCGCTATTCGCGTTCCTGCGCGACCTCGATCGATCTTTGCGTCGCGGAATTGACGCGTCGCAGCCGCCACTCCGCCCGCACGACGATCTTCGCCGAGGCCGGCGAGGACGCGCTTTTCGCCGAACAAATCATCCGTTTCGCGCCCGATGAACCGGCGGGCGAGCGCCTCGCTCTGGTGGCGCGTGTCGCCCGCGAGACGCAGCCCGACGCGGTGGTGGTTCAGCAGCATCTGCCGACCGCGGCCGCGCTCGTCCGCGCCTTGCCGGATGTGCGCGTCTTTCTTCACGCGCACAACTTCGCCAAGAAACCTCGTTATGCGCGCATTCCGTTCCTCAGCGGCTTTGCGCGCCGTCGCAAGCTTGCGGCCTATGATGCGCTTGCGGGCGTCTTCTTCGTCAGCGAATCCGCGCAGCGGCGCTTTCACCGGGATTTTCCCGAGGCGCGGGTTCCGACGATCGTCCTGCCGAACGCGCTGGATCCCTCGGATTGGCCTGCCCCCCTTCCCGCGCATGCTCGCGAAAACCTCATCCTCTGCGTCGGCCGCGCCTGCCCGGAAAAAGGGAT
>CAYNUN010000504.1:0-1600 GCA_964400345.1 uncultured Methylobacteriaceae bacterium | reverse complement strand
GCGCATCTTCGAACTTCGACGGGCGGGATTGCGGGCCGCGCGCGGCCCGTTTGCAGGGCCGCAACCGGATCACGCTCGCATTCGGCCGCCGAAGGCCTATCTGATCGACCTGAAGCGCGGGACCACCGCGGACGAGGGACGACCGACATGAAGCTGACCGGCATCCACCATCTGACCGCCGTGACCGCCAAGGCGGCGGAGAACCACGACTTCTACACCCGCCTGCTCGGCATGCGGCTCGTGAAGAAGACCGTGAATCAGGACGACGTCAGCGCCTATCATCTGTTCTACGCCGACGGCGAGGGCTCGCCGGGATCCGATCTCACCTTCTTCGATTGGCCCGTCGGGCCCGAGCGCCGCGGCGCCAACAGCGTCGTCGGCACGGGGTTGCGCGTGAACGGCGCGGCGGCGCTCGACCGGTGGAAGGCGCGGCTCGACGCCGAGGGCGTCCGCACGGAGGACGTGCGCGAGATCGACGGTCGGCTGACGCTCCGCTTCGAGGATTTCGAGGGACAGCGGCTCTTTCTCGTCGACGACGGCGGGGCCGGGCCGTCTTATCCTTGGGATAGGAGTCCCGTGCCGGCCGACATGCAGATCCGCGGCCTGGGCCCGATCGTGATCAGCGTTCCGGAACTCGCCCCGACGGCGGCGGTGCTCACGCATCTCATGGACATGCGGGCGGAGCGCGAATACCGCCTCGGCGACCGCGTCGTGCATGTCTATGCCATGGGCGAAGGCGGCCCGGCGGCGGAACTCCACGTCAAGGTGGAGCCGGATCTCCCCCCGGCGCGGCAGGGCGCGGGCGCGGTCCATCACGTCGCGTTCCGGACGCCGGACGAGGCGAGCTACAAGGCCTGTCTGGAGAAGCTGCAGCGGTTGCGCGTGCCGTCGAGCGGCCCGGTCGACCGCTTCTATTTCCGCAGCCTCTATTTCCGGGAGCCGAACGGAATCCTGTTCGAGATCGCGACGGACGGCCCGGGTTTCCATGCGGACGAACCGAAGGAGACGATGGGCGAGAGCCTCGCCCTCCCGCCCTTCCTCGAGCCGCGCCGCGCGCAGATCGAGGCGGGTCTGAAGCCGCTGGTGGTGAAGCACTGACGGGAGCGGCGCGACGTCCGGTCCCCGGACCGCGCCCGCCCCGGCGCGCTCACGCCGCGGCCGCCAGCCTCGCTCCGACCTTTTCGAGAATCATCCGATGCGCGCGGTCGACGATGTCGTCGAGCGACGGCGTGCGCGCATACATGGCGACCGCACGCCGATGCAGCTCCTCCCGCGTCGGCAGATGCGGGAGATGCGGGGCGGGCAGATGTTCGAGCAGCGCCGCGGCCTTGTGCTGCGCGCCCGCGAGTTTCTGCGCCAGATCCGAGAGATGCAGCGGTGCGGGCATGGCGGCGCAGATGGCCTGCACCACCGCATCCACGTTGACGCCCGCGGCGAGATCGGCCGCCGCCCGGTCGATGACCCGCGCGCCGAGGCGCTGCTCGTTGCGGATCACGGCTTCCGGCGGGCTCTTGAGACCCCAGACGATCCCGACCGCGGAGAGCGCCTTGAGGATGTAGAAGGTCGGATCGAACTCGTACCAGCGGAAGCCCTGCCGGGC
>CAYNUN010000503.1:0-1606 GCA_964400345.1 uncultured Methylobacteriaceae bacterium | reverse complement strand
CGGACCCAAATCTCGCCGGTCGCGAGCACCCCCGCCATTTCCGTGGCGCCGATCCCGAACATATAGGCGCCGAAGGCGCCGCCGGTGGGCGAATGCGAATCCCCGCCGACCGCGAACATGCCGGGCTTGAGATAGCCGTTCTCCGGCAGGATCACGTGGCAGATGCCCTGCATGTCGTGGAAGCGCGCGATCCCGTTGGCGGCCGCCCATTTCCGGGTGAGATCGAGGATCGCGGCACTCTCTGAATCGACCGCGGGCACGTAATGGTCGGTGACGAGCACGATCTTGGACGGGTCCCACACGCCCACGCCGAGCTTTTCGAGCATCGGCTTCACGCGTCGCGGACCGCCCGAATCGTGCATCATCGCGAGATCGACCTTGCAAGTCGCGATCTCTCCACGCCGGAGCGCGGAAACGCCCGACGCGCGGGCGAGGATTTTGAGGGCAAGGGTCGACGCCATGGGGGGTGTATTCATAGCGGGCGCACGGGTTGGGCGCCACATGCTAGGCTTTTCCCGTCCATCGAGGAGGCGACCATGCATCCGACCCGCCGCCACTTTCTCGCCGATGCCGCCGCGGGCGCGTTCGCTCTTGCCGCGCCTGCGCTCCGCGCCCAGACGCCGCCACGGCCCACGGGGCCGTTCTGGCCCGACGGCGCGAGGTTGGCCGTCTCGGTCACCATGATGTTCGAGGTCGACGGCGAGCAGATCCAGGCGACCCAGACCGGCCCCGCCGGCACGCCGCAAGCGAGCCAGCGTTTTCCCAATATTCCCTTCGTCTCGACCCGCGCTTACGGCGCGCACGAGGGAGTCCCGCGTTTGCTCGATCTCTTCGACAAGCATGGGATCAAATGCTCGAGCTTCATGATCGGCCGGTCGATCGAGCGCTATCCCGATCTCGCGCGCGAGATCGTCCGGCGCGGGCACGAAGGCGGCGGGCGCGGGATCACGCATACGCCGCAAATCCACCTGTCGCGCGACGAGGAGCGGGTCTTCCTCAAGGCCGGGTTCGACATGCTCGAACGCATGACCGGCGTGAAGCCGACCGGTTTCAACGCCCAAGGCCTGCAACGTTCGGTCAATACCGTGTCGCTGCTCCAGGAGCTGGGCCTGAACTACACGATCGACGACCGCACGCGCGACGAACCCTTCATCGTCCAGGCGAACGGCCGCGACTTCGTCGTCTCGCCCTATATGGGCCACGTGAACGACATCGATTTCTTCGCCAATCAGCGCCAATCGCTTTCGGCCTACGAGGAGATGCTGCGCGAGGAATTCCTCGCCCTGTACGCCGAGGGGGCGACGCGACGGCGGATGATGTCCGTGCCGCTGCACGACTATCTCGCGGGGCGGCCGGCGGTGTCGCGTAGCGTCGATCGGTTCCTCGAATGGGCCAAGCGCCAGCCCGGCGTGTGGTTCGCGCGCCGCGACGAGATCGCGCGCTACGCGCTGTCGAGTCCGCTTACGCCGCGCGTGCGCGATTTCACATGACGGCGCTTACCCGCCGCGCATTCGGATTGGGGCTGCTGGCGACGCCGGCGCGCGCGCAGGCCCCGGACGTCGATCTGCTGCTCTATCTGCTGAACGACGGCTCGGGTTCGATCGAC
>CAYNUN010000502.1:0-1613 GCA_964400345.1 uncultured Methylobacteriaceae bacterium | reverse complement strand
AACGCCATGGCCTCCTTCGACCTCGATCTCTTCGTCATAGGCGGCGGGTCCGGCGGCGTCCGCGCGGGGCGGATCGCGGCGACCTACGGCGCGAAGGTCATGGTGGCGGAAGAGAGCCGTTTCGGCGGACCCTGCGTGATCCGCGGCTGCGTGCCGAAGAAGCTCTACGTCATGGCGAGCCGCTTCGCCGACGCTTTCGAGGAGGCGCCCGGCTTCGGCTGGAGCCTGTCCGACCCGGTCTTCGACTTCGCCAAGCTCAAGGCCGCGAAGGACAAGGAGATCACGCGGCTCGAAGCGGCTTATCGCGGCAATCTGGAGCGCTCCGGCGTCACGCTCGTCGACGAGCGCGCGACCGTCGTCGACGCGCATACCGTGCGCCTCGAAAAGAGCGGCCGCACCCTGCGCGCCAAGGTCATCCTCGTCGCCACGGGCGCGCGGCCCTTCCTGCCGAGCGCGGTCCCGGGCATCCATCTCGCCGAGAATTCCGACGACTTCTTCGAGTGGGACGCGCTGCCGAAAGCCGTCGTGATCGTCGGCAGCGGCTATATCGGCGTCGAATTCGCCTGCCTGCTGCACCGGCTCGGGGTGAAGGTGCATCTCGTCTTCCGCCGCGAGAAGGTGCTGGCGCGTTTCGACGAGGAGATCCGCACGCTCCTGACCGACGCGATGAAACAGTCGGGCATCCATATCCACGCCGGCACCGACGTGCACGGCATCGACGGCCGCCCGGGCAATCTCAACGTCACCCTGCTCGACGGCACGGGGATCGACGCGGAACGCGTGATCTATGCGACGGGCCGCAACCCCAACACCGCCGGCCTCGGGCTCGAGAATGCGGGCGTCGCGCTCGGGCCGCTCGGCGCGGTCGTGGTGGATGAATTCTCCCGCACCAACGTGCCGTCGATCTATGCGGTCGGCGACGTCACCAACCGCATCGCGCTCACGCCCGTCGCGATCCGCGAGGGACACGCCTTCGCCGATACGGTGTTCGGGAACAAGCCGACCTCGGTGGAGCACGGCCCCGTGCCGACGGCGGTCTTCTCGACGCCCGAACTCGGCACGGTGGGTCTCACCGAGGCCGAAGCGCGCGAAACCCGCGGCGACGTCGTGCTCTACAAGACGAGCTTCCGCCCGATGAAGGCGACGCTTGCCGGAACGTCCGAACGCACCTTCATGAAGATCATCGTCGACAAGGAGACCGACCGCGTCCTCGGCGTGCATGTGCTGGGCGCGGATGCGGGCGAGATGATCCAATGCATCGGCATCGCCGTCCGGATGGGCGCGACCAAGCGCGACTTCGACATGACGATGGCGGTGCATCCCACCGCGGCCGAAGAACTCGTGACGATGCGCACGCCCTGGACGCCGCCGAAGGCGTGAGGGAGTGGCTGGGCGGTAGGCGGTTGGGCGTAGGCGGTCGTTGGGCCGCATCCATGCAGGCCGATCGGACTCTACCCTTCTCCCCTTGAGGGAGAAGGTGGCGCGAAGCGCCGGATGAGGGGTCGCGCAATCTCTCCGATCACGCCCCGCGCTCTTTTTCCGCTTGATCTTCGAACGCCGCGAGACCCCTCATCCGGCCCGCCTTCGGCGGTCCACCTTCTCCCGCAAGGGGA
>CAYNUN010000501.1:0-1621 GCA_964400345.1 uncultured Methylobacteriaceae bacterium | reverse complement strand
GCAAGCGTCGGGCCGCGTTCAGGGCGGGTTTCGCGGGCGTGCGCTCGCTCGGCTTCTCGACGCTGACGGTGGTGACGCCGATGGGCGCGGAGGAGCGCGAGGAGGCGATCGAGCAATTGGCCGCGAGCCTCGTGGAGCGTCTCGGCGCGCCGTCGCTCGAGGTCGCGCGGCGGGCCGCGGCGGAGGAGATCGATTTCGCCGCGGGGCTGGCCGAGCATCCGGAAGGCACGCTCGTGGCGATGCATCGGATCGTCGAGGACGGCGAGGTGCGCGAACAGTTCCGCGTGCTGGTCGAGCGGGAGCGGAACGTCGGCGGCGACGGGCTGCATTCCCATTCGCGCGCCTTTCTCATCGTCGAGGAAGAAGGGGACGACGAGCCGATGGAGCATGTCGATCTGATCGGGATGACGCAGGGAGGACGGTCGTGAAGGAGTTCTGGGTTTCGAGCGGTCATCACCTGACGCGCCGCACCGAAGGCGGCGGGCTGGAGATCACCGACGAACTGATCCTCGTCTATCTCGCACGGCCGGAAGTTCTGCCGCCGCCCGAGGCCTGCGCGGCGGAGCGCGCGCTCCACGCCTCGCTGATGGCCGCGCCGCGGCGTGCAGTCAGCGACATCGAGATCGACGGCATCGCCGACGCCGATGCGCGGGAGAACTGGCGCTTCCTCCTCGCTTTCCGCGACCGGCTGGCGTCGCATCCGACGGTCGAGGCGGCCTATGTCGATTTCGCCCGCAACGGCGCCAAGGACACGCCGCCGATCTTCCTCTCGCATCTCACGCATCTCATCCTGCGCAATGCGCTGGACGGTTGCGAGGACACGCCCGTGCTGCGGGCGGGCGAACTATTCTTCCGATCGCAGCGCGCCACCGTGCATGACGGGCGGCTGCTTCTGGCGGATTCCGAGATCGTCGAAGAGCTGGAGGCGGATACGCATGCCTCTCCGCTGACCGCGATGATGGGCCATGACAGGGTCACGGAACTCGACGTACTGACGGCCGACAACGCCTATGACTATTGGAGCCGGTCGGACGCCTTCACCATGGTGCTCGACTTCTCCGCCCAGTCGTCCCGCGAGGCGTTGGCGAAGGTGATCGCGCGCTGGATCGAGCATCTCAACGGCGTTTCGGTGACCGTGACGCCCGTGCCCGAGATCAAGGACAAGGACTGGCGCTGGTTCGTGGGGCTCGACGCCGAGGGAACCAGGATCGGCAATGCGCTTTGGAAGGGCGAGCGACTGTCGAAGGACGTCGCCGAACGGGCCGTGGCCTTCTTCCGGCTCGATTTCGGTCCCGACGCGCCGGTGCTCGACCGGGTGAAGGGCGCGCCGGTCTATCTGCTCCTCGGCATGACGGAGGACAGGGCGATCCGCCTCAAGCCGCAGAATCTGGTGGCGGGATTGCCGATCAGGACGGGAGCGGCGGCATGAGCGAGGCGGTGCTCGACAGGATCGAGGTCGGCATCCTCGTCACGCGGCGGCGCTCGACGAGCGAATGGGGCGGCGACGTGTGGACGCCCGAGGCGGTGCTCGTGGAACCGCCTCCGCTGCCCGCCTGGACCAAGCTGCGCGAGGCGGAGGGCGTCGAACTGATTTTCGCGGGCCTCGCGGAATTGCAGCTGT
>CAYNUN010000500.1:746-1623 GCA_964400345.1 uncultured Methylobacteriaceae bacterium | reverse complement strand
CAACCGCACTGCATGCCGTCACCGTGACCGACGCTCGCGCCAACGGCGTTCGTCATGGAGACGGCGGCAAGATCGCCGCCACCGCGGAGTCGACGTTCAATCTGAACATCGTCGCCGGGCCCCCGTTCTCGATCGACCTTCCCGGCGACGCGAAGGAGGTCTTCGTCAGCGATCCCAACATCGTCGCCGCGACCGTGCGTGGCCAGAGAAAGCTGTTTCTCGTCGGCAAAACCCCCGGCCAGGCGGAGATCTTCGTCAATGATGCGGCAGGCCGCTCGCTCAGCACCTTTTCCGTCGTGGTGAGCCGGAACCTCGATGAAATCCGCGAGACGATCCGCTCGCTCGCTCCGGGAAGCACGATCAAGGTCACAGGCGTCGGTCGACAGGTCGTCTTGTCCGGCGAAGCGCCGAATCCCGAAACCGTGCAGACCGTCGAGGCGGCCGCACGCGCCATGATGGGCGATGCTGACCAGCGCTTTCTGATCAATCAGATCCGGCTGCGCGAACCCGATCAGGTCATGATCAAGGTCACCGTTGCCGAGGTGCGCAGAAGCGTGCTGCGGCAGCTCGGAATCCGAAATCTGGGAACTTGGTCCGTCGGGCCGCGGGTTTTGGCCATCGACTCGGCCTTCGGCAGCAATTCCGCCGGTGGCGGCGCGCTGCGATTGGGCAGCGACAACGGGCGTACGATCGCCACGCTGAATGCACTCGACCGCAACAACGCACTTCGAACCCTTGCAGAGCCCACTTTGACGGCGGTGTCCGGACAAGCGGCCGTATTCCGCGCGGGAGGGGAAATCCCCGTGCCCGGACCGATCAACTGCGTGAACAACGTCTGTACCCGCGGCGTCGAATACCGGCCTTACGGCGTGCGCCT
>CAYNUN010000500.1:0-736 GCA_964400345.1 uncultured Methylobacteriaceae bacterium | reverse complement strand
GAAGGTCGAATCAATCTGAAGATCGCGACCGTGGTGGATGAACTCGACCCGACGAACGGCACGCGATGGGCTGATACCTTCGTCCCCGGCATCCGGAACCGCAACATGGAGACGACCGTCGAACTGCCTTCCGGCGGGTCGATCATGACGGCCGGACTGCTGCAGCAACAGTCGGGAGCGACGAACGAAGGTCTCCCCTTCCTGCGCGACCTGCCGGTTCTCGGGGTCCTCTTCCAGTCCAAGGAATATCAGCAGAACGAGACCGAACTTCTGATCGTCGCCGTCCCCTATATCGCAAAGCCCGAGAAGGGCGGCGCCGGGCCTCTGCCGACCGACGGCTACATTCTCGCCACCGAGAACCAGGCCCTTCTGCTGGGCCGCATTTCGCAACGCTACGGAGCCCAAGCCGATCGTTCGGCGACGGGCATCGGTTTCATCGCACGTTGAAATGGCCAGCACCATGACCGAACGTTCCAAGCTCATTCGGGTCGCTTGCGCAGTCGTCGTCGCGACCGCGGCCGCCGCCTGCACGGCTTCCAAGCCCGTGACCGACATCCGCGATGCCCGGGATCGGAGCACGATCGCGCTGCGCGCCGAGCAGAAGACGCTGTCCTTGTTCTCCCGAGGAACGCGCGGCGTGATCGACGCCGCGCAGGAGAACAAGATCGCGGGGTTTTCGGAAGCTTATCGAACGGAAGGGCGCGGTCCGATCACCATTTCGGTCCCCGGGACGGCC
>CAYNUN010000499.1:0-1624 GCA_964400345.1 uncultured Methylobacteriaceae bacterium | reverse complement strand
TTCGCCATGGCGAATCCGGATCCGGAGATCACGCCGGAGGAGGCGCACGCCGTCCGCGACGACGTGATCATCGCCACCGGCCGTTCGGACTATCCGAACCAGGTCAACAACGTGCTCGGCTTCCCCTTCATCTTCCGCGGCGCGCTCGACGTGCGGGCGACGACGATCAACATGGAGATGAAGATCGCCGCGGCCTATGCGCTCGCCGAACTCGCCCGCGAGGACGTGCCCGACGAGGTCGCCGCCGCCTATCAGGGCGGCCGTCCGCGCTTCGGCCGCGACTACATCATTCCGGTGCCCTTCGATCCGCGCCTCATCCACACGCTGCCGCCCGCCGTGGCGAAGGCGGCGATGGAGACGGGCGTCGCCCGCAAGCCCATCGTCGACATGGACGCCTACAAGGCCCAGCTCTCCGCCCGGCGCGATCCGGTCGCGGGCGCGCTGCAGCGCACCGTCGAGCGCGTCCGTCGCCAGCCCAAGCGCGTCGTCTTCGCCGAGGGCGAGGAGGAGCAGGTCATCCGCGCCGCGGCGTCCTTCGCCAATCAGGGCCTCGGCACGGCGATCCTCGTCGGCCGCGAGGACCGGATCTCCGAAACCGCGACCTTCGCCGGCATCGATCTCGAAGGCCGCGACATCGAGATCCATAATGCGCGGCTGTCGCACCGCAACACGGCCTATGCGCAATATCTCTACGACCGACTGCAGCGGAAGGGTTATCTGTTCCGCGACTGCCAGCGCCTGATCAATCAGGACCGCAATCATTTCGGCGCGGCCATGGTCGCCATGGGCGACGCCGACGCCATGGTCACGGGCGTGACGCGCAACTACTCGATCGCGCTCGAAGAGGTCCGCCGCGTCATCGATCCCAAGCCCGGCCATCGCATGATCGGCTGTTCTCTGGTGCTCGCCCGCGGCCGCACGGTTCTGGTCGCCGACACCGCGATCACCGAAATGCCGACGGCCGAAGAACTCGCGCAGATCGCCATCGAAGCGGCGGGCGTCTCGCGCCGTCTGGGCTACGAGCCCCGCGTCGCGATGCTCGCCTTCGCCACCTTCGGACATCCTCCGGGCGAGCGTTCCGCCAAGGTCGTCGAGGCGGTGCGCATCCTCGATTCCATGCATGTCGATTTCGAATATGACGGCGAAATGTCGGCCGACGTGGCGCTGAACAAGGATCTTCTCGCGCAATATCCGTTCTGCCGCCTCTCCGACACGGCCAACGTGCTCGTGATGCCCGCCCTGCATTCGGCCTCGATCTCGACCAAGATGCTGCAGGAGCTCGGCGGCTCGACGGTCATCGGCCCGCTTCTGGTCGGCCTCGACAAGCCCGTCCAGATCGTGCCGCTCGGCGCGAAGGACGCCGACATCGTCAACATGGCGGCGCTCGCGGCGTTCAACGTCGGGGGATGAACCCCCGACGTCGTCTTTCTCAGCCCGTTACTTCTTCGGGCGCTTGACGGCCTGATTCACCGGGATGAACTGTCCGGAAACGGCGAGATAAGCTTTGCGGCGGCTCAGGTGGTCTTCCCTCGCGGACTGATCATCGTTCCGATTCGCTGCCCTGAGAAAACCTCATGGTGAGGAGGCCCGAAGGGCCGTCTCGAACCACGAGGTTTTCGTGCCT
>CAYNUN010000498.1:0-1627 GCA_964400345.1 uncultured Methylobacteriaceae bacterium | reverse complement strand
GCGCTGCTGGCGGAAGAACGGTCCGGCCGGGTGCATGCGCTCGCCATCTCCGCGCGCGCGCCGGAGGAGTTAAAGTGAGTTCCCGAGATCAGCCGAAAATCTCGACGCTTTCCCCGCCGTTGAGCCGATCCATCACCGCCTTGCAGGCGGGCGTGAGTTTTTTGTAGTTGCGGGCCAGGCAGGCCTGCATCGGCGCGCCATAGCCGACGCCGTCGCAGTAAGCCTTCCCGTCGTCGCCGCAGTCCCGGATCACCCGCCGCAGCCCGACGGCGTTCGCCGCGCCGGCGGTTCCCGCGACAGCCGCAAAGGTCAGAACGAGGGCGAGGATGGTTCGGCCTGAAAAATTCGTCATCGATCCGTTCCCGATTGCTTCGCCGCTTTCCGGCTTCGCCATTTAAGGTCAAAACAGGAAATGGTCATCCCGTCGCGCGACGCGAGGCCGGCCCGCAAGCCGGACAATCCGCGTTTCTCTTCCGGTCCTTGTTCCAAGCGGCCGGGGTGGTCGCCCGAGATCCTGCGCGGCGCGGCGCTTGGCCGCTCGCATCGTTCGGGGGCGGGGCGGGAAAGGCTTGCGCGCGCGATCGAACTGACCCGCGAGACCCTGCGCGTCCCGACCGATTATCGGATCGCTATCGTCCCCGCTTCCGATACGGGCGCCGTCGAGCTGGCGCTCTGGTCGCTGCTTGGCGCGCGCGGCGTCGATGTCGCCGCGGGGGAAAGCTTTTCGAACGATTGGCTGTTTGATGTTCTCAGGGCGTTGCGGCTGCCGCACGTGCGCAGCCATGTCGCGCCCTATGGCGACCTGCCCGATTTGTCCGGCGTCGATTTCGACAATGATTTCGTATTCGTCTGGAACGGCACGACCTCCGGCGTGCGCGTGCCTGACGCCGGCTTTATTCCGCATGACCGAAAAGGTCTGACGATCTGCGATGCGACATCGGCGGCCTTCGCGCAGCCGCTGGATTTCGCCAAACTCGATGTGACGACGTTCAGTTGGCAAAAAGCTCTCGGCTGCGAAGCGGGACACGGTATGCTGATACTGTCGCCGCGCGCGCTCGAACGCCTCGAAACGTGGCGGCCGACCTGGCCGATCCCCAAAATTTTCCGGCTCGCCCGGGAGGGTCGGATCAATGATGGGTTGTTCCGCGACGAAACGATCAACACGCCGTCGTTGCTCGTCGTTGAAGACTATCTCGACGCGCTGACATGGGCGCAGAAGATCGGCGGCCTCGATGCGCTCATGGCTCGCTGCAACGCCAACGCCGCCGCCGTCGCCGCCTGGATCGAGCGTACCGCCTGGATCGATTTTCTGGCGCGTGACGCGCCGACGCGCTCGAACACCAGCGTTTGCATGATCTTTTCCGACGCTTGTCCTGCAAGAACGCCCGAGGACCGGGCGACGCTCGCCGCCCGGATAATCTCAAGGATCGAAGGCGCGGGCGCCTGCTATGATTTCGGCGCCTTTCGCGCTGCGCCGCCCGGTTTCCGGATCTGGTGCGGACCCACGATCGAAACCGCCGATGTAGAGGCGTTCCTCCCCTGGCTCGATTGGGCCTATGCAGACTCGCGTGTCTGAGGCGCGACGGCGAGGCCGAGTGTAGCAACCGTGCAACGGACTTCGTCAAAA
>CAYNUN010000497.1:0-1633 GCA_964400345.1 uncultured Methylobacteriaceae bacterium | reverse complement strand
GGAACGTCACCACCACAAGACGACCGCCGGGAGCCAGAACGCGCTCCGCCCCGACGAGCGCGCGTTCGAGTTCGCCCAATTCATCGTTCACGGCGATGCGCAGCGCCTGGAAGGTTCGCGTCGCGGGATGAATGTCGTTCGGATGCGAGCGCACGACCGAGGCGACGATGTCGGCAAGCCGCTTCGTCGTCGTGATCGGAGCCTCGCGCCGGGCTTCGACGATCGCCCGCGCCACCGCGCGCGAGCGCCGCTCCTCGCCGTAGCCGTAGATGAGGTCCGCAAGCGGCCCCTCTTCCATGCCGTTGACGAGATCGGCGGCGCTTTCGCCCGCCCTTTCCATGCGCATGTCCAGCGGGCCGTCGCCGCGGAAGGAGAAGCCGCGCGCCGGATCGTCGATCTGCATCGAGGAGACGCCGATGTCGAGCACGACGCCGTCGAGAGGCGCGAAACCGAAATCGGACGAAATTTCCGCGAGATCCCCGAAACGCCCTTCGACGAGGGTCAGCCGTCCCGCCGCTTCCGACACGAGGGCCGCGCCGCCCGCGATCGCGGTCGGATCACGGTCGATCGCCAGAACGCGGATGTCCGGAGCCGCTTCGAGGATCGCGCGCGTATAGCCGCCCGCACCGAAGGTGCCGTCGCAATAACGTCCGCCCGAGCGGGGCGCGAGCGCGTCCACGACCTCGTTCAAGAGGACGGGAACGTGACGGGCCGGTCCGCCGGCGGCGTCGGAAGTCCGAGCGCCGCGACCCGTCATCGTTCCCGCACCTCCCGCACGGAACCCGAGCGGTGGCCCCCGCCGAGTTCCGCCTTGAGATCCACGACCTTCCGTCGCGCGACGTCGAGATGCGCGCGGAAGCTCGCAGGCTCCCAGATCTGAAATTTGTGGCCGAGGCCGACGAATGTGACCGCGTCCGCGATCTCCGCATGCGACTTCAGCGATTCGGTCAACTGCACACGCCCTTCGGGGTCGACCTTCAGAATTTCCGAAAGGCCGTACAAAGCCGTCGAGAAGTCGTCCTTCTCGTTCGAGAACGGTGCCAGATTCGCGATCAGTCCGTCGATCTCCCCGAGAAGACCGTTGCCGCCCGCATCGAGCGCCTTCGCCTCCAACGCGGGATGAAGGAACAAGCCCTCGAAACCGTCGCGCGCCAGCACGGAGCGGAAGGATGCCGGGATCGACACGCGCCCCTTCGCGTCCAATTTCGTCGTGAATTGCGAAACGAACCTGTCCATCGACCTCGCCGCCCGCGCCCGACGTCAACCCGCACGTCGTCCCGAGAAACATGCCGTCCGAACACCGGCGAGCGCCGCCGGCGGAGAGAGCTTTCTTCGGGATGGTTTGGGATACCATGGGAAAACGTGGGCGGTCAATGGAAGGAGCCGGAGTCCGAGCCCGATCCATAACGGGTCATTACCGTTAAGATTCCGTTGATTCGGCCTCGGTTAACCGCAGGAAATGCGCGTTTCGAGTGTGTTTCCGGCCTGTCTTGCCGAAAACGCGCATTCTCGCCGCAGCGTCGGCCCGGGGGAGCGGGAAAGGGGATGGGAAAGCGCGCCGGTCGGCCTGTAAGCCGGGTTCTGTCCGCACGGATCGCTCCGCACGAGACGGTCATTCCTCTGGGACGGCCGT
>CAYNUN010000496.1:0-1633 GCA_964400345.1 uncultured Methylobacteriaceae bacterium | reverse complement strand
GGCGGGCCGGAAGAGGGGTCTGAATAAGCGATCATAGAGAATTGCGTCGTATCGTCGTCGTTGCGCGACCCCTCATCCGGCGCTTCGCGCCACCTTCTCCCGCAAGGGGAGAAGGACCTCGCGCCCATCGGCCCTTCCGGGTGGACGGTCTCGAACGTCGCTCTTGACCGGGAAAGCCCCGCGCGCCACGTTCCGGCCGCCCGAGGCGGGGCCGTCCCGTTCCCGCCCTCCCCTCACCGGACGCATTCCGCAATGACCACCCGCCGGCTCCCTCCGGGCCGGGCCTCACGGCCCTTCACCGTGATCGACGCCTCGGCCCCGCCGCCGCCCGCCCTGCGGGGCGCGGTGGTCGCGATCGGCAATTTCGACGGGCTGCATCGCGGCCATTTCGCCGTGATCGGTCGGGCGGAGTCCATGGCCGAGCGCGAAGGCCGGCCCGTCGCGATCCTCACCTTCGAGCCGCATCCGCGCAGCTTCTTCAAGCCCGACGCGCCGGTCTTCCGCCTGACGCCGCCCGGCGTGAAGGAGGACGTGGCCCGCGCCCAAGGTCTCGACGGCGCGATCGTGATGCCCTTCGACGGCGCGCTGGCGGGCACGTCGGCCCGCGACTTCATCGAGACGATCCTCATCGAGCGGCTCGGTGTCGGCGGCATCGTGATCGGCCACGACTTCCATTTCGGCAAGGGCCGCGAAGGCTCGCCCGAAACGATCGTCGAAACGGGACGGCGGCTCGGCATCACGGTCGAAGTGGCCGACGCCCTGCTCGAAGGATCGGAGCCCGTCTCCTCCAGCATGATCCGCAAGGCCTTGGCGGAGGCCGACGTCGAGACCGCCGCACGCCTTCTCGGCCATCGCTGGTTCGTCCGCGGCGAAGTGGTGCACGGCGACAAGCGCGGGCGGCTGCTCGGCTATCCCACCGCGAACATGATCCTGCCCAAGGAGACGACCCTCGCCCACGGCATCTATGCCGTGCGCATGGCCGTCGACGGCGTCGTCCATGACGGCGTGGCGAGCTTCGGCCGTCGTCCCACCTTCGACGACGGCGCGCCGCGCCTGGAGACCTTCCTGTTCGACTTCTCGGGCGATCTCTACGGGAAGACCGTGGACGTCGAATTCTGCGGCTTCATCCGCGGGGAAGAAAAGTTCGCAAGCGTC
This sequence comes from uncultured Methylobacteriaceae bacterium, assembly GCA_964400345.1. Lineage (GTDB taxonomy): Bacteria > Pseudomonadota > Alphaproteobacteria > Rhizobiales > Beijerinckiaceae > JAIXZO01. The sequence goes on along the minus strand of CAYNUN010000496.1, from coordinate 478 downwards.
GAGGCGCTGATCGCGCGGATGGACGCGGACTCCGCGGCCGCCAAGGCGATGCTGGCGCGCGGCGAGGACGTGCCGGCGCGGAGCCTGTTGCCGGTGCGGTGAGGGCGGGCGCCCGAGGCCGCGGGCCGCGCATCCGGATATGGCGTCCCGCGCACGAATGCTCTAAGTGCTCGGCCGTGATTTCAGCGGCCCGCCCGGCCGCGCGCGAGACGGTTCGAGACCATGAACGACGCTTCAGAGGCCGCCAAGGCGACGCGCGACTATTCCGAGACCCTGTTCCTGCCGCAGACGGAGTTCCCGATGCGCGCGGGTCTCCCCCAGCGCGAGCCTCTGCTCCTCGAGCGCTGGATGAAGACGGATCTCTACGCCCGGATGCGCGAGGCCGCGAAGGGCCGCGACAAATTCGTGCTGCATGACGGCCCTCCCTATGCCAACGGCAACATCCATATCGGCCACGCGCTCAACAAGATCCTGAAAG
>CAYNUN010000495.1:0-1637 GCA_964400345.1 uncultured Methylobacteriaceae bacterium | reverse complement strand
GAGCTGCACCCGGACCTCCCCGGTCGGTTCGGAGAAGGATCGCGCATTGTCGAGCAGATTGTCGATCACCTGTCCCAAGCGCGATTCATGGCCGATCACGAAAAAGGCTTCCGGCGGGGCCGGGTTCGGCGACACCGTCACCTTGATCTGCGCCTCGGACGAATGGATCTCGTTGCCGATCGAAGCCACCGTCAGGATCAGCTTCTTCATGTCGACGGGTTCGGCTTCCGCCCGCGCCAGTTCGGCATCGAGGCGGGAGGCGTCGGAAATGTCGCTGATCAGCCGGTCGAGCCGCCGCACGTCGTGCTGGATCACGGCGAGGAGCCGCGCGCGACTCTCTTCGTTGCGGGCGAGCGGCAGAGTCTCCACCGCGCTGCGCAGCGAGGTCAGCGGGTTCTTCAATTCATGCGCCACGTCGGCGGCGAAGCTCTCGATCGCGTCGATGCGGTCGTAGAGAGCCCGCGTCATGTCGCGCAGCGAGCCCGACAGATGCCCGATCTCGTCGGCGCGGTCGGTGAAGTCGGGGATCTCCTCGCGCACCCGCGTGCCGCGCCGCACGCGGTCCGCCGCCGCCGACAACCGCCGCATCGGCCCCGCGATCGTGCCCGCGAACACCGCCGAGACCACGAGCATCACCGCCGCCGCGACGAGGAACACGCGCAGGATCGCCATGCGTTCGGCCGCGATCGTCGCGTCGATGTCGCCGCCCTGCGTCGAGAGCAGCAGCGCCCCGCGCACGGCGCGGAAGCGCTGCACCGGCACGGCGACGGAGACGATCGTCTCCCCGCGCGCATTCACGCGCACGGTGCTCGAGGCCTGCCCGCCGAGGGCGCGCAGCACTTCGGGCACGTTCCGGGCGTTGGTGGCTCCGATCTCCTCCGCGAGCGGGGTCTCGATCCGCCCGAAGCGCCGTTTCACGGTGTTCCAGGTCCGCTCGATCAGCGTGTCCGGCTCCGCCGTGGGCGGCGGCAATTCGAAGCGGATGATGTCGCCCGCGCGATACAAGGAGCGCGAGTCGAGCACGAGCGATCCTTCGCGGTCATAGATCCGCGCGCGGGTCCGGGTCGGGGTCACGAGTCTGCGCAGCAGCGGCGCGACGCGTTCCGGATTGATCGAGAATTCGAGGATGGATTCCTCGGCCGCTCCCGCGCTTTCTCCCGCCTGCAGCTGCAGCAGCTTGTCCGGGTCGATCGTGATCGTGTCGGTCTCCACCGTCGCCGAGGCCGCGATCGCTCCGGCGATGATCTCGCCCTGCGTCAGCAGGCTCTGCACCCGCGCGTCGATCAGCCCTTCGCGGAACTGGTTGAGATAAAGAAACGCGACGAAGAGCGCGAACAGGCCCGCAAGGTTGAGCACCACGATGCGGCGCACGAGGCTCGACGAGGCGCGCGCCGCCAGAACCCGCGCCGCGATGCGCAGGCGATCGCGGAGACCCCGGCGACGTTTCGCGCCGGCGTCCGCCTCCTGTCCCGTCCCGACCTCGGTCGTCATTCCGGCCGTCCGTGCGGATCCCTCACGCTTCCTTGAAGCGGTAGCCCACGCCGTAGAGGGTTTCGATCATTTCGAAGTCGTCGTCCACCGACTTGAACTTCTTGCGCAGGCGCTTGATGTGGCTGTCGATGGTGCGGTCGTCGACA
>CAYNUN010000494.1:0-1639 GCA_964400345.1 uncultured Methylobacteriaceae bacterium | reverse complement strand
TCCTTCGGTCGCCTCGACGGGGCCCGTTGCCGCCGCTTCCGCTTCCGCCGAAGTCACCGCCGACCGGCTCCCGCCCTGCACCTGCCGTGCGGACGGCCGAAGCTACGACATGGGCGACGAGATCTGCCTCCCCACGCCCGCCGGTCGGCGGATCATGCGCTGTACGATGGTGATCAACATGCCGTCCTGGACGCCGACCGAGCGGAGCTGCGACCCCGCGACGCAATGAGGCCGTCGGGTTCGCCGACGGCCTCATTGCAGTTCTCGAGGCATCGTTCGGGTCAGAAGAGGCTGATCACGATCGACCCGATCATCGCGAGGGCCGCAACGATCGCGGCCAAGTCGATTCTCGCTTCCATGGCCGACTCCCGCTTCCGTTCCCGCCGCCGTCGGCGAAGCCTGTTTCAACGCCGTTCGGTCGGCGGAGTTCCTCTCCTCGCCCTCCGGCCCGCGCCCTTAGCGAAGCCTTAAGAGCCTGCGTCGCATTGTCCGCGTCATGATCCGCGGGGTAGCCAAGTTCATCGTCGGCTCCGCCGTCCTGCTGTCTTTGGCGGGATGCGGGCTGTTCCGTTTCGAGGAGCGGGCTCCCTGGCGCGACCGCGCCGAGCGCGAATGCCTGAACTCGGGCCTGGTCAAGGTCACGCCCTATATCGAGCCCGCCAAGGAGATCGACGGGCCGGGCGCCTGCGGCATGGTGCGGCCCCTGCGCGTGTCAGCCTTCGCCGAGGGCAATGTCGCGCTCAGCTCCCGCGCGCTTCTCGCCTGCCCGATGCTGCCCGCCGTGGACCGTTGGCTCACCGAAACGGTGATGCCCGCCGCGCAGCTCTATTTCCGGACGGAACTGGCCGAGATGAAGGTCGGCTCCTATGCCTGCCGCAATCAGAACAACCGCCGCGGCGGACCGCGTTCCGAGCACGCCTTCGGCAATGCGCTCGACGTCATGGCCTTCGTGCTGGCGGACGGGCGCACGATCACCATCGCCAGAGGCTGGCGAGGCACGCCGCAGGAGCAGGGCTTCCTGCGCGAGGTCTTCATCGGCTCCTGCCGCATCTTCTCCACGGTGCTCGGGCCGGGCGCGGACGCGTTCCATTACGATCATTTCCACATGGATCTCGCCCGCCATCACGACGGGCGGCGCATCTGCAAGCCCATCATCAAGTTCGAACCGCGAATCGACCCCTCGATGAAGCGGACGCCGATGACGCCGCGGCCCTTCGATCCCAAGCGGCCCAAGCCGTCCGACGTCGAGGACCAGCCGGAGGATTTCGACGGCGCGCAACTGCCCGGTTCCGGCCGCACGCAGGTCGCCTCGGCGGGCGGAGCCGTCGCCTTCGGCACGGCGTCCGGCGGGACGACGGGCCGCGTCGAGGCCGCGCCGCTCGCCCCCTTGCCCTCCGCCCCGGCGCAGCGTCCGCTGCCGACAGGGGCCCCGACGCCGCTGTCGACGCTGCCGCCCATGCAGAATCCGCCGCCCGCCGCACCCGGTCGTCCGCAGCCTCTCGCCCCGGTCGCAAGCGTCCCGCCGCCGATGCCGTCGGCCCCGCCGCCGCGCGGCCCGCTGATCCTCGGCACGCCCGCACCCGGCGCCGTCATGCCCCCGCCGCGACCGCCGGTGATGGGCGGGCTCTACTGAGCTTCA
>CAYNUN010000493.1:0-1640 GCA_964400345.1 uncultured Methylobacteriaceae bacterium | reverse complement strand
AAGTCGTCGCGTTCCCCGCCGATGCGGCGGCCGTCCGCCAGCACCGCTTCGAGGCCGACGCCCCAGCCCTTCGGCCGGCCGGGCATGAGCGTGATCCGACGCGCGAGACCCGTGATGTCGGGATCGGCGAGCGCGTCCTGCGCGAAGGAGGCGGGATCGGCCGGGTCGCGGAACGCCGACAGCGCCACGCAGAACGGCACCGAATACTGCGCCAGCATGAGGTCCGAGGGCGCGGATTCGGCGTGATGCGACATCACCTTGTCGGTGACCGTCAATGTCAGCCCGCGGATGTCGGCTCCCGTGAAGCCGTGCTGCGCCATGAGATCCCGCAACAATTCGACCGCGGCCTGCGCCGTGACGTGGCAGGCATAGCGCTTGATGCACAGGGCGGTGATCTGGAACCCCGACCCCAGCCCGGCGGTCAGAAGGCCCGCATCCGACCCGTCGCAGAACACGTCGAGCACCCCGAATCGGCCTTCCAGAATCGCATGCGGCGCCTCGAAGCCGCGCTGCGCGAGCAACGCAGCCGAAGTGCCGCCCTCCGAGGCGCGGCCCATATGCAGGCGCTTCATCATGCCCCCCTGCCCCGCCTTGGCGAAGGCCAGGAGCCCGCTCGAAAACGAACCGCAGATCCCGAAGGCGTCGGTCAACCGCTCCGGCGTCAGACCCAGCAGACGACCGGTCACCGTCGCCGCGGCGAAGGTGCCGGTGATCCCCGGCGCGTGGAAGCCGATCAATTCGGGCGTATGCAAGGTCGCCTTGCCGATCCGGAACTGGACTTCCGCCCCCGCGACGACGGCCGTGACGAGATCGCGCCCGCTCGCCCCCGTCATCTGCGCGGCGAGAAGCGCGGGCAGCGCGACATTGGCGCCCGGATGCACGCCGGCGCCGGGCTTGCGCAGGCTGTCGAGCTCGAAGGCGTGCGAAAACGCGCCGAGCGCCATAGCGGCGGCGGGAAGCGCCAGCCCCTCCTCCAGCGCGCCCGGCAGACGGCAGGGCCCGGGCGCGGCGACGGCCGACACGTGCTCGGCGACGATGCGGGACCAGGGAAGCCGCGAGCCGAACACGGCGCAGGCGACAGCGTCGATCAGGCACGCCCGGGCGGCGGCGATCGCCTCGGGCGAGAGGTCCTCGTAGCGCAGGGCGAGGGCGTATTCGGCGAGCTGCCGCGCGGCGGGGACGGCGGATCCGTTCGAAGAAGCAGCGGCCACGATCACGTTCTCCCGTCGTCCTTGCCCGGCCCGTAGCGGCGGACGAGATCGTCCCCCGGCAGGAACTCGCGCTCGACGGCGAGGTAGCCGTCATAATCCATCAGTGAAGCGATCGTCTTCATGTCGACCACGAGGTCGGCGCGCTCGACGACGTCCTCCTGCATCATCGCCTCGCGCATCACCGCGAGCGCGTCGGTCATGCCCTTGATCGCGGCGGCGGGCAGCATGCGCGACAGGCTGACCCATCGTACGCCCATCGCCTTGAGCGCGGGGATGGACATCAGCGGGGTCGTGTCGCGCGTGCGGATGCCGAAGCCCATATTGATGCGCACGGGGATCCGGACCGCGCCGACGATCGCGGCGATGTCGTCGCGCCCGCGCACCGCGTCGGGGAAGATCGCGTCGGCCCCTGCCGCCTCATAGGCCCTG
>CAYNUN010000492.1:0-1645 GCA_964400345.1 uncultured Methylobacteriaceae bacterium | reverse complement strand
GCGCACGGCGAACTCGTATTGCTTGGTGCCGTCCATGGCGAAGGGGATCAGCTTGGTCGCCTCGCCCAATGCGATGGGCAACACGCCCGAGGCGAGCGGGTCCAGCGTGCCGCCATGCCCGCCTTTGGCCGCCTGGAAAATCCAACGCACCTTGCCCAAAGCTTGCGTCGAACTCGGGCCGATCGGCTTGTCCAGCACGACCCAGCCATCGACCTTGTTTTTGACGCGGCTCACTTCTTCTTGCGCGCGCGGGGCTTGGGGCTCGCGGCCGGCGGGGCGATATCGGCCAGCACTTTGGGATCGCGGAAGGCCGCATCCATGCGGCTGGCGTAGTCGAAGCCGGTATCGCGCTTGAAATGGATGTCGATCGCCTGGCGCAGATCGACGCGCCGTTGCACCTCGCCCCGGATATAGGCGCGCGCCCGGCCCAGGGCCGCGATCGTCTTGTCGGCGTCGATACCGCCCAGCGCGGTGACGAAGGCGGTCGCGTGTTTGAGGTCGGGCGCGGCGCGCACTTCCGACACGGTGATCGAGACGCCTTGCAAATCGGGGTCGCGGAAATGCGCTTCCTGCAACACTTCGACCAAAGCGCGGCGCACCGCTTCGCCCACGCGCAATTGGCGCTGGCTGGGGGCGCCGGCGGGGCCGTCATTATTTCTGTCGAATTTGCCGCTCATGGGCGGGTTTTACGCCGAATTCGGCGTTCTTGCCAATCGCCCGCCGTTGACCGACCCGAAGCCCTTGTTATGCTCTTCTGGGTTGATCGCCTTAAACGGGGGTTTTGCGCGATGTTCCGCCATCTTGCATATGTATTCACACTCGCATTTCTGGCGATCGGAACCGTCCAAGCGCAATCGATCCATACGATGCCGATCGGCACGGAGGTGGAGACCAAAGTCCGCTTCGCCCGGTCCGACGTGCCGCTGCCGCCCGGCAAATGGCTCTTGGTCAGCAGAGGCGAAGAAAAAAGCATCGGGCTCAACGGTGCCATGGGCGCGCGTTTGCCTTACGCCACGTTGGCGCGGATCGAGCGCAACGCCCTCGCGGGACTCGTGAATCTGACGGGCACGATTCAGTACGAGAATCTGCAATGGATCAGAGACACGCAATGCGATCGGACCGATTTCTATTTCCTCGATGCGGATCGCAACTTCAACAATGCGGATCAGCGCTGCCAGTATGCGACCCATTTCGTGCGGACTTGGACGGCGTCGGACAATCAACCCGAACGGACGCGCGCGATGATCGAAGGGCTGCGCGCCAAGTCCATCGCCTTGCCCCCGACGACGATCGTCAGCGTGCATCGTCGTGTCGTCGGCGGAGAGTATCTGACCGTGACCTACGAAATTTCGCCGGCTTCGATCGGGGGCCCCGTCGCGCGAGCCAATGCCTGGAGCGCCAGCGAATGGCACAAGGACAAGATCGCCGACAATCCCGAACACAAGCGATTCCTCGACGCGTGGGTGGAATGGTCCAAGCAAATGGCGCCCAAGGTCCGCGACGGGTTCGGACGTTCGCTGTCCGGCTACGCGCCGATCGCGATCGCCTTCGAGCCCCCGGTGGCGAAGGCCGCCGTGCCGGCCACGCCGGGCCCTCTGCCTGTGGGGCAGGTGGCACCCGCGATCGGAACGCGCTTCGTCGTCAA
>CAYNUN010000491.1:0-1656 GCA_964400345.1 uncultured Methylobacteriaceae bacterium | reverse complement strand
CGGCGTGATCGAGAGCCCCGCCCATGCCGTGAAGATCGCCGACGACATCGGCTATCCGGTGATGATCAAGGCCTCGGCGGGCGGCGGCGGCAAGGGCATGCGCATCGCCTATTCGGCCGACGAGGTGGCGGAGGGCTATGCCCGCGCCAAATCCGAAGCCGCGTCCTCCTTCGGCGACGACCGCGTCTTCGTCGAGAAGTTCATCGTCGATCCGCGCCATATCGAAATTCAGGTGCTCGGCGACAAGCACGGCAACGTGATCCATCTGGGCGAACGCGAATGCTCGATCCAGCGCCGCAATCAGAAGGTCATCGAGGAAGCGCCGTCGCCGCTGCTCGACGAGGCGACCCGCCGCAAGATGGGCGAGCAGGCCGTAGCTCTGGCCAAGGCGGTCGGCTACGACTCCGCGGGCACGGTGGAATTCGTGGCCGGGCAGGACAAGTCGTTCTTCTTCCTCGAGATGAACACCCGGCTTCAGGTCGAGCATCCGGTGACGGAGCTGATCACGGGCATCGACCTCGTGGAGCAGATGATCCGCGTCGCGGCGGGCGAGAAGCTCTCCCTCGAGCAGGACGACGTGAAGCTGAACGGCTGGGCCGTCGAAAGCCGCGTCTATGCGGAGGATCCGACCCGCAACTTCCTGCCCTCGACCGGGCGGCTCGTGACCTATCGTCCGCCCGCGGAAAGGTCCGAGAACGGCGTCACCGTCCGCAACGACACGGGCGTCTACGAGGGCGGCGAGATCTCGATCTTCTATGATCCGATGATCGCCAAGCTGGTGACCCATGCGCCGACGCGCGCCGACGCGATCGAGGCGCAGGCCCGCGCGCTCGACGCCTTCGCGATCGAGGGCATCCGCCACAACATCCCGTTCCTCTCCGCGCTGATGGAGCATCAGCGCTGGAAGTCGGGCGAATTGTCGACGGGCTTCATCGCGGAAGAGTTCCCCGAGGGCTTCAAGCCCGTGCCGCCGAAGGGCGAGACGGCGCATGCCTTCGCGGCGGTCGCGGCCTTCATCGACGACAAGCTCAACACCCGCAAGCGCGGCATTTCGGGCCAGATGCGCACGGCCAAGCCCGTCGCCTTCGATCTCGACCGCACGGTGATGCTGGACAAGACGCGCTTCGACGTGTCGATCCGGCGCGACGCCTCGGGCGTCTCCGTCTCCTTCGGGGCGGGGCATTCCCATGCGGTGGCGAGCGATTGGCGGCCGGGCTCTCCCGTCTGGTCGGGCACGATCGACGGCCGCGCCTTCGTGATGCAGGTTCGCCCCGTGCTGAACGGCGTCCGTCTCGATCATGCGGGGGCTTCCGCGACGGCGCGCGTCTATACGCGGCGCGAGGCGGACCTCGTGGCGCTGATGCCGGAAAAGGTGGCGGCGAATGCGGGCAAGCATCTGCTGTGCCCGATGCCGGGCCTCGTGAAGGCGGTGAGCGTCGCCGAAGGTCAGGAGATCAAGGCCGGCGAGATGCTCTGCATCGTCGAAGCCATGAAGATGGAGAACGTGCTGCGCGCCGAGCGCGACGGCACGGTCAAGAAGATCCACGCGAAGGAAGGCGACAGCCTCGCGGTGGATGCGGTGATCATGGACTTCGCCTGAGCGGATCAGTCGGGCTCTCCGCGGGGCCGATCATCAGCCTGCGGCCTTATCCTCGG
>CAYNUN010000490.1:0-1656 GCA_964400345.1 uncultured Methylobacteriaceae bacterium | reverse complement strand
TGTTCCTGCCGCCGCGATGTGGGATAGAGGATTTCACGCATTCGGGCGGGAATGAGACGATGTTGGGCGGCAAGCGGATCCTGCTCGTGATCGGCGGCGGAATCGCCGCCTATAAGAGCCTCGAACTCGTCCGCGAGATCCGCAAGCGCGGCGGTTCCGTCCGCTGCATCCTGACCAAGGCGGGCGAGCAGTTCGTCACGCCTTTGTCGGTGTCGAGCCTCTCGGGCGACAAGGTCTACGGCGATCTCTTCTCGCTGACGGACGAGGCCGAGATGGGCCATATCGAATTGTCGCGCGCGGCGGATCTCGTCGTCGTGGCCCCGGCCACCGCCGATCTCCTCGCCAAGGCCGCGAACGGCCTCGCCAATGATCTCGCCTCCACCACGCTTCTGGCGACGGACAAGGCCGTGCTCTTCGCGCCCGCGATGAATGTGCGCATGTGGCTCCACCCCGCCGTGCGTCGCAATGTGGAGACCCTGCGTCGCGACGGGGCGCTCTTCGTGGGTCCCGACGCGGGCGAGATGGCCTGTGGCGAATTCGGCCCCGGCCGCATGGCCGAACCCGCGCGGATCGCCGATGCGATCGAAGGGGCGCTGGGCGGGGCCCCGGCGCGCCTCCTTGCGGGCAAGCGCGTTCTCGTGACCTCGGGCCCGACGCATGAGCCGATCGACCCGGTCCGCTACATCGCCAACCGCTCCTCCGGCAAGCAGGGCCACGCCATCGCCCGCGCCGCGGCGGCGGCGGGCGCGGACGTCACGCTGATCTCCGGCCCCGTGAGCTTGGCCGACCCGGCGGGCATGCGGGTGGTGCATGTCGAGACGGCGCGGGACATGCTGGCGGCCGTCGAGCGCGCTCTGCCCGCCGACGCGGCGGTGTTCTGCGCGGCCGTCGCGGATTGGCGCACGGCCGAACAGGGTGTGCAGAAGATCAAGAAGACCGGGACGGCGCCTCCGGCGCTGACGCTTGCGGAAAATCCCGACATTCTCGCGACGATCGCCCGGCTGGAGCGGGGACGCCCGGCGCTCGTCGTCGGCTTCGCCGCCGAGACGGAAGCCGTGATCGAGCACGCCAAGGCGAAACTCGCGAAGAAGGGCTGCGACTGGATCGTGGCCAACGACGTGGGCCCCGAGGACGGCGTGATGGGCGGCGACAGCAACACGGTGCATCTCGTGCGCCCGGACGGGGTCGAATCCTGGCCGACCATGGACAAGGGGCGCGTCGCCGAACGCCTCGTCGAACGCATCGCCGCGGCGCTCGGAAAGGGCGACGCCGCATGAGCCTGTCCGTGGGATTGAGACGCCTGCCTCACGGCGAGGGTCTGCCGCTTCCGCGCTACGAAACCGCGGGGGCGGCAGGAATGGACCTCGCCGCCGCCGTGCCGGAAGACGCTCCGCTCGTTCTCGAGCCGGGAGCGCGCGCGGCCGTGCCGACGGGGTTCGCGATGGCGATCCCGGACGGTTACGAGGCGCAGATTCGTCCTCGCTCGGGTCTCGCGCTGAAGTTCGGCGTCACCATATTGAATGCGCCGGGGACGATCGACAGCGATTATCGCGGCGAAGTCGCCGTGCTCCTCGTCAACCACGGCGGCTCGCCCTACGTAGTGACCCGGGGAATGCGAATCGCGCAGCTGGTCTTCGCGCCGGTCACGCGGGGAGC
>CAYNUN010000489.1:0-1668 GCA_964400345.1 uncultured Methylobacteriaceae bacterium | reverse complement strand
GATCCGCGAAGCCAAGGAGGCGCTCGACGCCGCAGGCCTGCCGGTGAGATTGGAACGGGAATGACCGACTTCACGCTCGAAAAGCTCGACGCCTTTCTGACGAAGCGCGCCAAGGCGTCGCCCGACGAATCCTACACGGCCAAGCTTCTGGCGGGCGGTCGCGCGGTCGCGGCCAAGAAGCTCGGCGAAGAGGCGGTGGAGGCGGTGATCGCCGCCATGGCGCAGGACCGTCGCGCCCTGACCACGGAAGCGGCGGACGTGCTCTATCATCTCTTGGTCGTGCTTCGCACGGGCGACGTGCCGTTGCAGGATGTGCTCGCCGAGCTCGAAAGACGCACTCTGCAGTCCGGGCTTCAGGAAAAGGCGTCCCGGCCGAAGGGCTGAGGGACTCGTAGCGTCGGACCGGGAGCCTCCGGATGGATCAGCGCGTGACAGGAACCGCCGAAGAAGGCGTCTCCCCCTATCGCGGCTTCAGCCGCGACGAATGGGCGGCGCTGCGCGCCGACACGCCGCTGACCTTGACCGTCGAGGATCTGTTCAAGCTGCAGTCGGTCAACGATCCGATCTCGCTCGAAGAGGTCGTGGCGATCTATCTGCCGCTCTCGCGCCTGCTCTCCCTTTACGTCGCGGCGACGCAAGGGCTCTTCAAGGCGACGCAGCGCTTCCTGCTCGCGGAGGACGGCAAGGTTCCCTATGTGATCGGCCTCGCGGGCTCCGTCTCGGCAGGCAAGTCGACCACCGCCCGCGTGCTGCGCGCGCTGCTGTCGCGCTGGCCCAACACGCCGAAGGTCGAGCTCGTCACCACCGACGGCTTCCTGCTGCCCAACAAGGCGCTGCAGGAGGAAGGGCTGATGGAGCGCAAAGGCTTCCCCGAAAGCTATGACGGCTCCGCGCTGATCCGCTTCCTCGCCGACATCAAGGCCGGCAAGCGCAATGTCGAAGCCCCGGTCTATTCCCACCTCGTCTACGACGTGGTGCCCGACGAGAAGGTCGTGGTCGACCGGCCGGACATCCTCATCGTCGAGGGGCTCAACGTGCTCCTGCCGAGCCGGCTGCCGAAGGACGGCACGCCCGTGCCCTTCGTCTCGGACTATTTCGACTTCTCGATCTATCTCGACGCCGACGAGGACCTGCTGGAGCGCTGGTACGTCGCCCGCTTCATGAAGCTGCGCGAGACCGCCTTCCGCGATCCGCGGTCCTTCTTCCGCAAATATGCCGACCTGACCGACGAAGAGGCCGAGGCGACCGCGCGCTCCATCTGGGCCCGCATCAATCTGCCGAATCTGCGCGAGAACATCCTGCCCACCCGGCCGCGGGCCGACCTGATCCTGACCAAGGGCGCGAGCCACAGGATCGAAGAGGTGCGGTTGAGGAAATTGTGAGTCCTGTCGGCGGGACGGGGCTTCCCCTGCGTCCTTGACACCCTCGGACGGCGAGCCTATCTCAACGACGCTGCTGGCACTCGCCTTCTAGGAGTGCCAACAACGGAGTGAAAAGCCCGCGCCCTCGGTGCGCATGTCGAAAGAGGACACTCGACCCATGAAATTCCGTCCGTTGCACGACCGCGTCGTCGTCCGCCGCCTCGAGTCCGAAGAGAAGACCAAGGGCGGCATCATCATCCCGGAGACCGCCAAGGAGAAGCCGCAGGAAGGCGAAATCATCGCCGTC
>CAYNUN010000488.1:0-1703 GCA_964400345.1 uncultured Methylobacteriaceae bacterium | reverse complement strand
GTCCGCCGCCGCGATCCGCCTTTCGCCGTCGGCGCTGCGCGCGACGACGACCGCATCGAGCGCCTGCAGAACCGCGGGCATTTCGGAGGCCGGATCGGCATGGGCGATGTTGCCGCCGATGGTTCCGCGATTGCGGATCGCCGGATGCGCCACATGCGGGATCGCCATGGCGACGAGCGGAAGGGCTTCCGCGATCAAGGCGGAATTCATGAGTTCGACATGGCGCGTCAAGCCGCCGATTCGGACCATCCCGCCCTCGACCGCGATGCCGCGCAGCGCGTCGAGCCGGCCGATGTCGATCAGAATGTCGGGGGCCAGAAGCCTCAGATTGAGCGCGGGCACGAGACTCTGCCCGCCCGAGACGATCTTCGCCGCGTCTCCGTGGCGACGAAGCAGATCCAGCGCCTCGCCCAAGGAGGCCGGGCGGGCGTAATCGAAAGCCGCAGCCTTCATGCGATCCTCTTTCGGACGTCCGATGTCGTTTTCAGAGCCGAGAATAGACAGGCGGGCCGAAGGAGCGTCAAGCGCGTGATCGTTCGATCAATTGTCGCGGGCGGTGCGGACGCGGCGCGCAAGATCAACCGTTGCCGGTCCGAGCCGTCTTGTTTATCGAACGATCATCAAGCCCGCGCGAGACCGGGCGCAACCGATCGAGGAGGACCGCCATGGACAAGATCGTGGGCATCGTGGGGCTGGTAATCATGGGCGGCGCGATCGGCCCCAATCTCGTCGAGCGCGGCTGGACCGTGATCGCCTTCTATCTCTACGAAGCAAACAAGCCCTAACCTAGGCCCGCGGGCGTCACGCTCGCCGCGAGCGCGGCCGACGTCGCGCATCGCGCCCCGATCCTCTTCACCAGCCTTCCGAGCCCGAAGGCGGTCGTCGCCGTGGCCGAGGAGATCGCGGCGAGCGGCGCGCCGAAGCGCATCGTGGCGGAATTCTCCACGCTCGCTCTCGCCGACAAGATGAAGTTCAAGGAGGTCCTCGAAAAGGCGGGCCATGTTCCGCTGGATTGCCCGTTGAGCGGCACGGGCGCGCAGGCGGCGATGCGCGATCTCATCGTCTACGCCTCGGGCGACTCCGCGGCGATCAAGGCCTGCATCCCGGCCTTCGAGGACTTTTCCAAGCAGAACGCCGATCTCGGGGCCTACGGCAACGGCTCGAAGCTGAAATTCGTCGCGAACCATCTCGTCGCGATCCACAACGTGGCTTCGGCGGAGGCGATGGTGCTCGCCAAGAAGGCGGGCCTCGACGTCGATCAGGTCGTGGCGCTCGTGGGACCGGGCGCGGGCGGCTCGCGCATGTTCCAGATGCGCGCGCCGATGATGGCCGCGAACGTCTATGAGCCGCCGACCATGCGCTGCTCCACCTGGCAGAAGGACATGCAGGTCATCGGCGACTTCGCGAATGAGATGGGCGTGCCGACGCCGCTCTTCACGCGGACCGAAGCGATCTACAAGAAGACGCTGGACATGGGTCTGGGCGACATGGACACGGCCGCGGTCTGCGTGGTGCTCGAGGCGGAAGCGGGGCTGCGGAAGTAAGGGCGCTTTCGGCCATCCGCATCGTCCGGGCCGGAGCGACGCGGAGAGCCGGGGCCTGTCACGCGACCGGGTCGGGCCCCAGCCTCTTGCGCCGGAACTCCGTCGCACGGACGGCCTCTTCGGCGAGAAGATCCGAAAACAGCTTCGCGGCGGGCGTCA
>CAYNUN010000487.1:0-1704 GCA_964400345.1 uncultured Methylobacteriaceae bacterium | reverse complement strand
GCCAATACTTGGCATCATGTTTTTCAACGGAAATGCACGCCTTAATTGAGTCGAGTAACCATCTAGGTCGATGATGAATAATCGTTCGGTTTATCATCGGCTAACCTCCAGGCGAGACCCAGCATCGACTCTATAACTCATGAAAAGCTGGCCTTCCCGGTCCACGAGCGCGGGCTTGTCCCGGTTCGCTTGCGGAACACGCGCGAAAAGGACGCAGCGTCCGCATATCCCGCGGCCGATGCAGCGACCTTCACGGGATGTCCTTTCGAGAGCATCAGCCGCGCCACGCCGAGCCTCAGATCCGTGAGGTAGTCGGCCGCCGTCATCCCGGTCCGCCGCTTGAAGCGTTCGGCGAAGCGGGCGCGCGACATGCCCGCCGTCTCCGCCATTTCGGACAAAGTCCAGTTCCGGTCCGGCCGTTCGTGAAGCGCCCCGACGGCCTTCGCGAGCTTGGGGTCCGAGAGCGCGGCAAGAATGCCGGTATGGACGCGCGACGTCTCGATCAGGTGCCGGATCAGACGCACCATGAAGAACAGCACCAACGCGTCCAGCGCCGCCTGCCGACCCGCGCGCGGGTCGAACGCCTCGGCGAAGAGCAGTTCGAACAAGGGTGCCAGGGAGACGGAATCGGCGCCGGTCATGATCAGACGGTGCGGGACCATGCGCGTCAGCGGGCCTTCGCCGCCCCCGCCGAGATCGATGGTCGCGCAGAGAATGTCCGCGGCCGAGCCCAGCGGCGAGATCCCGTGCTCCGATCCTCTCGGATAGAACACCAGACCGGGCCCCTCGATGCGAGCCACCTCGCGTCCCTTTTCGGTGACGACGAGCGTGCCGCTGCGCACCGCATGGAGGTGCCCCGCTCCGCCGTGATCCTCGAAGGCCGACGCCCGGCACAGTTCTCCGGCGTAGAAGACGCGCGCTCCCGGCGTGAATCGGGCGAAAAGCGCGGAGAGCCCGTCGTCTTCTCTGCCGTCAGTCATCGCGTACCTCGGCGTGGCGTATCATGGCCACATGGAATGAGACGATCTGCAGCCTATTTGAGCGGATCGGCCGCCGTAAAGCGCTTACCGTCCTCGAACCGAGAACCGAGGACGCCATCATGACGACGCAACATCCGGCCCCCGCGGATTTCGACCCGGCCTTCAAGACCGCAGCGGGACGCCGCGGTCCCGACTGCGTGACGGGCGACGGCAGGGACGTGTTTCTGGTCGAGGCACGCCAGGTCGGGCCCCACCTGAAGGAAGCGGTCGTCACCGAGGGCGAGGGAGGATCGGTCTGGCGCGTGGCGAGCGACGAGGGGCTTCACCTGCACGGAACGGATCTCGCCCCTTTCCCGCTCGGCTTCTTCAACGCCGGTCTTCAGTCCGATCTTCAGCAACGGATCGTGACGGCGGCCGCGCGGCGGCACGTCCCGATCTCCGCCCTGTCGCTGGACCTGACGACCGAATACTCGCTCAGCGGATCCTTCATCGCAGGCACGGGCCGGGGCTTCGCCGAAGGGGTCGAGGTTTCCGGCGTTCTGGAATCGGCGGCGTCCGACGCCGAGGCCGAGGCCGTCATTCGGGAGGCCGTGGAGGCTTCTCCCGCCTTCGCACTGCTCCGCCATGAGATCCGCAACGCCTTCTCTCTGGTCTGCAACGGTCGTCGGCGCGACCCCTCGCAGCTCCAGGCTTCGACCGCCTCGACCCCGCAGGATCCGTTCCT
>CAYNUN010000486.1:0-1705 GCA_964400345.1 uncultured Methylobacteriaceae bacterium | reverse complement strand
GCCCGCGCGGCATGATGGCGAAGACCTCGTTGGCTTCCACCGGATTTGGAATGCGGATTGATGCCGCCTGCTGCAACCCGTCGCGCAGCCTGAGCGCCAGCCGGTTGGCGCGCCTGGCGTTGTCGAGCCACAGGCCGTCCTCGAGATAGGCGAGCATCTGCGCGCCCAGGTATCGGCCCTTCGACAGCAGCTGCCCGCCCCGCATGCGGCGGTAGGCAAAGTCCTCCGCCAGCGGCAGGTCGAAGAAGATGACCGCCTCGAGCATCATCGCGCCGTTCTTGGTGGCCCCGAAGGACAGGGCGTCTACGCCTGCCTTCCAGGTGAGCTCCGCGGGGGTAACGCCAAGGTAACCCCCGGGCGCGCCCCCCGCGCCGGAGGGGGCGCGGGCGGCGGGCCGCGTCCATGGCCCTTTCCCGACGAAAAAAGCCCGGCTTGCGCCGGGCTTTTCGGATGCTGCATCCGGAAGGGTCGAAGCGCTCAGGCGGCTTCGTCCTGCTCGTCTTCGAGATCCTGATCGGCTTCCGCCGCGGCCGCCTTGGTGCGCTTGGGCGACTTGGCGAGCTGGGTCTCGATGGTCTTCTGCGTCTCGGGCTCGGAGACCTTGTTCACGGCCGCGATCTCGCGGACCATGCGGTCGAGCGCCGCCTCGTACAGTTGGCGTTCGGAATAGGACTGTTCGGGCTGAGCCTCCGAGCGGTGGAGATCGCGCACCACTTCGGCGATCGAGATGAGATCGCCCGAATTGATCTTGGCTTCATATTCCTGCGCGCGACGCGACCACATGGTGCGCTTGACGCGGGCGCGGCCCGCGATGGTCTCCAGCGCGCGCTCCACGAGCGACTCCTCGGCGAGCTTGCGCATGCCGACCGTGGTCGCCTTGGCGGTGGGAACGCGAAGCGTCATCTTGTCCTTCTCGAAGGCGATGACGAACAGTTCGAGCTTGAAGCCCGCGACCTCCTGCTCTTCGATGGCGACGATCTGGCCCACGCCGTGCGCGGGGTAGACGATCGCCTCGCCCGTCTTGAAGCCCTGCCGCGTGGTCGTCTTCTTGGTGGTCGTCATAACGCTGGTGCTCTCCGCGTTTCGGCCGCGGACCGCGGTCCCGACCGACACAAACACACGGGCGATCCCGAGGACCGCCCGACCCGCCCGGCTCAGTTCTGAAAGGCGTCTTCCATGCCGCCGAAACGCGAATTCCCGCCCCGGAAACGTTCCGGATGTGTCGTCGGGAAGCGTGGGAGGGCGTCGAAGCCGCGAAAACTCGACTGAGTGACGAAACTATAACAGAAAAATCGCGGAATTCAAAAGGAATGCATGCGCGGCCGCGTGCGGCCGCGACGATCCGCGAGAATCATGCCCGCATTCAGTCGCCTTGGCCGGGTTCGGGCGAAAAATACTTTTCGAGCTTGCCTTCCTCGCCGTCATGCGCCTTGGCGTCCGGCTCGTGATCACGCTTGATCGTGATGTTGGGCCAGCTCTTGGCGTAGTCGGCGTTGAGCTTGAGCCATTTCTCGAGGCCCGGCTCGGTATCGGGCTTGATCGCTTCGGCCGGGCATTCGGGCTCGCAGACGCCGCAATCGATGCATTCGTCCGGATGGATGACGAGCATGTTCTCGCCCTCGTAGAAGCAATCCACGGGGCACACCTCGACGCAGTCCATATACTTGCACTTGATGCAGTTCTCGACGACGACGTAAGTCACCGC
>CAYNUN010000485.1:0-1710 GCA_964400345.1 uncultured Methylobacteriaceae bacterium | reverse complement strand
GCTGGTCGCGACGCTGCCCACCTATCTGAACGCGCTCGCCGGCAAAGGCGTGCACGTCGTCACCGTCAACGACTACCTCGCCCGCCGCGACGCCGAATGGATGGGCCGGGTCTACCGCTTCCTCGGCCTCGAGACGGGCGTCATCGTCCACGGCCTCACGGACGAGGAGCGGGCCGCCGCCTATGCCGCGGACATCACCTACGGCACGAACAACGAATTCGGCTTCGACTATCTGCGCGACAACATGAAATACGAGCTGAACCAGATGGTGCAGCGCGGGCATCATTACGCGATCGTGGACGAGGTCGACTCGATCCTCGTCGACGAAGCCCGCACGCCGCTGATCATTTCCGGTCCGCTCGACGATCGCTCCGAACTCTACAACAGCATCGACGCGGTCATTCCCGCGCTGACCCGCGAACATTACGACCTCGACGAGAAGCAGCGCGCCGTGTCGCTGACCGAGGCCGGAAACGAGCGGATCGAAGAACTCCTGACCGAAGCGGGCCTCCTGAAGGAGGGTTCCCTCTACGACGCGGCCAACGCCACGATCGTCCATCACGTCAATCAGGCGCTGCGCGCCCGCACGCTGTTCCAGCGCGACAAGGACTACATCGTCCGCAACGACGAAGTGGTGATCATCGACGAATTCACGGGCCGCATGATGCCCGGGCGTCGCTATTCCGAAGGCCTGCATCAGGCGCTGGAAGCCAAGGAACGGGTCCAGGTCCAGCCCGAGAACCAGACGCTCGCCTCGATCACCTTCCAGAACTATTTCCGCCTCTACAAGAAGCTGGGCGGCATGACGGGCACGGCCGCGACCGAGGCCGACGAGTTCCTCGACATCTACAAGCTCGAAGTGGTCGAAGTGCCGACCAATCTCCCCGTCTCCCGAATCGACGAGGACGACGAGGTCTATCGCACCGTCGAGGAGAAATTCCGTGCCATCATCCGCGAGGTCGAGGACGCGTCGACCCGCGGTCAGCCGATCCTCGTCGGCACGACGTCGATCGAGAAGTCGGAAATGCTCGGCGACGCGCTCGCGAAGCACGGCTTCACGGCGATCGACTTCTCCGACGCCTCCGCCCTCGAAAAACTCTACGCCTCGGCGCGCGAGGGAACGAACGCGAAGGTCTTCGCCATTCTGAACGCGCGCTTCCACGAACAGGAAGCCTTCATCGTCGCGCAGGCGGGCGTCCCCGGCGCGATCACGATCGCGACCAACATGGCGGGGCGCGGCACCGACATTCAGCTCGGCGGCAACGCGGACATGCGCATCCGCCGCGAACTCGGCGACCTGCCCGAGGGCGCGGAGCGCACCGCGAAGGAGCAGGCGATCCGCGAAGAGGTCGCCGCCTTCAAGAAGAAGGCTCTCGCGGCGGGCGGCCTCTACGTGCTCGGCACCGAACGCCATGAAAGCCGCCGCATCGACAACCAGCTCCGCGGCCGTTCCGGCCGGCAGGGCGATCCGGGACGCTCGAAATTCTATCTTTCGCTTCAGGACGACCTGATGCGCATCTTCGGCTCCGACCGTATGGACGGCATGCTGCAGAAGCTCGGCCTGAAGGAAGACGAGGCCATCATCCATCCTTGGATCAACAAGGCGATCGAGAAGGCCCAGCAGAAGGTCGAAGTCCGCAATTTCGATATCCGCAAGAACATCCTGAAATACGACGACGTGATGAACGACCAGCGCAAGGTCGTCTTCGA
>CAYNUN010000484.1:0-1710 GCA_964400345.1 uncultured Methylobacteriaceae bacterium | reverse complement strand
CGAGATCGGTGCAGGCTTCGCCGCGGCGGAGCTCACGGGCGAAGACAACGCCGACGAGATGCGCTTCGGCAACGACGGCAAGCCGATGTTCCTCTCCAACAATGCGGGCGGCATTCTCGGCGGCATTTCGACGGGTCAGCCGCTGGTGGTGCGTTTCGCGGTGAAGCCGACCTCCTCGATCCTCACCGAACGGCGCAGCGTCGACCGTTTCGGCCGCGAGACCGACGTGATGACCAAGGGCCGCCACGACCCTTGCGTCGGCATCCGCGCGGTGCCGGTGGGCGAGGCCATGGCCGCCTGCGTCGTCGCCGATCATCTTCTTCGTCATCGCGGTCAGGTCGGCGAGAGCCGTCCCTGGCCCTTCGAGCCGCACCGAGAGCGGCGGGAGACTTAGTTTGCCCCATACCGTCAACGAAGCCATCGAGGCGATCGCCCGCGGCGAGATCGTGATCGTCACGGACGACGACGACCGCGAGAACGAAGGCGATCTCGTCTGCGCGGCGGCGCTCTGCACGCCGGAGATGATGGCCTTCATCATCCGCAACACCTGCGGCATCGTCTGCGCGCCGGTGACGGCGGACGACGCGCGGCGGCTCAATCTCGCGCCCATGGTGGCGATGAACGACGCGCCGCTCGGCACGGCCTTCACCGTCACCGTCGACGTGAAGCACGGACTGACCACGGGCATTTCGGCGGAGCAGCGCTCGAACACCGTGCGCGCGCTCGCCAACGGCAATATGGGCGCGTCGGACTTCGTGCGGCCGGGCCACGTCTTCCCGCTCGTGGCGAAGGACGGCGGCGTGCTGATGCGCTCGGGCCATACGGAGGCCGCGGTCGATCTCTGCCGGCTGGCGGGCCTGCCGCCCGTGGGCGTCATCTGCGAACTCGCCAATGACGACGGCACCGTGATGAAGGGGCCGCAGATCGACGCCTTCGCCGACAAGCACGGATTGAAGCGCATCTCCGTCGCGGACCTGATCTCCTATCGGCAGGCGCGCGAGAAGCTCGTCGAGCGCGTCGCGACCTTCCCGGTGAAGACGGAGATCGGGGAGCTGACGGGCTATGCCTATGTGACGCGCTTCGACCCGGTGCATCACTTCGCCTTCGTCCACGGCCGCATCGGCGACGGCAAGCGCGTGGTGACGCGGCTGCACCGCGCGAACGTGCTGACCGACACGCTCGGCGGCGCGAAGGAGATCAACGCCGCGCTGGCGCGCTTCAAGGCGGAAGGCCGGGGCGTGCTCGTCTATCTCCGCGACGGCACGGCGGGCGTCCCGCTGACCGCCATCGGCGAGGAGGACGGCGCGGAGGCGAAGCGCCGGCAGCAGTGGCGCGAGGTCGGGCTCGGGGCGCAGATCCTGAAGGATCTCGGGGTCTCGTCGATCGTGAACCTGTCCTCGAAGGCCCGGTCCTATGTGGGCCTCGGCGGCTTCGGCATCGAGATCGCGGAGACGAAGCCGATCGAGGGGTGAGGGGGCGGCGGGGCAGCAAATTCGCAAACGCACCTCATTTCGCAGGCGCGCCATCCCCGCGCCGCCCGCACCTCATTTTCGGCGCTCTGCCTGTACCTTCAACCGCCCGAGGCGCGCCTTCCCCGCTTAGTCTCTTGTGCTCTCGCGTGCGCACCTCCCCTCCCCTCCCCTCCCCTTTCCCCCTGCGCGCGTTCGTCCGACTCGCCCACCATGCCCGCCACGGCCGGCAGGGTGCGCA
>CAYNUN010000483.1:0-1712 GCA_964400345.1 uncultured Methylobacteriaceae bacterium | reverse complement strand
AGCGCCTCCTGGATCCCGGCATCCGACTCGGCGTCGAGCGCGGAGGTCGGTTCGTCGAGGAGCAGGATCGGCGCGTTCTTGAGGAAGGCACGGGCGATGGAGATGCGCTGGCGCTGGCCGCCCGACAATTGGCCGCCGAATTCGCCGACATTCGTCGCGTAGCCTTTCGGAAGCTTCATGATGAAGTCATGGGCGGAGGCGGACCGGGCGGCGGCGAACATCTCCTCCTCCGTGGCGCCCGGACGACCGCGCAGGATGTTCTCCGCGATCGTGCCTTCGAACAGGAACACGTCCTGGCTGACGAGCGCGGCGTGATCGTAAAGCGTGTCGGCGCGCACGCCCGCGATATCGATTCCGTCGATCGCGACGCGGCCCTGCTGCGGCGTCCAGAACCGCATCACGAGATTGAAGATCGTCGATTTGCCGCTGCCCGACAGACCGACCAGCGCGGTGGTGCGGCCCGCCTCGGCGACGAGGTCGACCTCGTGCAGCACGGGCGCCGCCGGGTCATAGCCGAAGGTGACGCCGGAGAAGCGGATCTCGCCCTCGCGGGCGTCCAGCGGAACCGCATCGGGGCGGTCTTTCACGGCGGGCTCTGCGTCGATCAACTCGTAGAGCATGCGCACGCCGACAGACGCCGCGGCGAGGGAGAGATGCAGCCGAGCCAGACGGCGCGCCGGATCGGTCGCCATCAGCAGCGCAGTGATGAAGGCGAAGAACTCGCCCGGCGTCGCGCCGGTGTAGATCACGCGCCAGCCGCCGTAGAAGATGACGCTCGCCACGGCGACGCCGCCGAGCGCGTCGATCAGCGGATTGGTGGCCGCCTGCGCCTTCACCATGCGGTTGGAGAGTCGCTCGACGGCCGTGACGGATTCGTCCATCCGCGCGCGCATCGCGTCTTCCAACCGGAAGGCCTTGATGATGCGGATGCCGTGCGCCGTCTCCTGCATCGTCGCGATGATCGAGGCGAGCGAGCGGACCTCGCTCGAGAAGAGTTTGCGGACCTGCTTCAGGAGCCGCGCCACGACGACGAAGAGAATCGGCATGCCGAGGAGCGCGATGACGGTCAGCAGCGGATCCTGCGTGATCATCACCACGAGGAGGCTGATGACGGTCAGAAGATCGCGCCCGAGCGAAGTCGCGAGCAGGTTCAGCGCCTTGCTCGCCGCCTGCGCATTGGTGGTGAGGCGGGTGATGAGGTCGGACGAAGCGTTCTTCTGGAAGAAGCCGAGATCCTGACCGAGCACCTTGTCGAAGATCCGCCGCTGCATCATGGCGATGATGTTGTTGCCGATGCGCGAAAGCAGCACCTCCTGACCGTAGGAGGCGAGCCCCTTCATCGTGTAGATCGCGACGACGGAGCCGCAGATGACCCACATGTACCAAGGGTCGCGGTCGACGAAGACCTTGTTGATCAGGTCCTTCATCAGCCAGGCGCTGAGGCCCGTCGCCCCCGCCACGATCGCCATGAGCACCATCGCGATCGAGTATTGCGGCGCGAAACGCCGAAAGTTCTCGGAAACGAGGCGTTTCAGGATGGGGAAATCGTCGGATTTGAAGAGGTTGCCGAGGGACATGGGCGTTCCGATTGCGGGGCTCGCGCCTTCTATATCGGAAACCGGCTTTTTGCAGCAGCCCTTGCGCCGAGGTGCGAGGGAGGCCCGGGCGGCGGGGAAGGCGGGGTGCGGCGGGCAGGAGGGCAAGACGTGGAT
>CAYNUN010000482.1:0-1721 GCA_964400345.1 uncultured Methylobacteriaceae bacterium | reverse complement strand
GTCCGAGGCGAAGGCTTCGCGGGCGGGGGCGGCGGCGGTGGTCTACACCGTCGGGCGGCCCGTCTGGACCCAACGGGACTTCACGACGCTCGCCCGCGAAGGGTTTCAGCGCAATCCGATCGTCCATCGCTCGGTGCGCATGATCGCGCAGGCGGCGGCGTCGATCCCGGTGCTCGTGTTCGAGGGCCGCGAGGAGCGCGTCGCGCATCCGATCGCGCGGCTTCTCGAACGGCCCAATCCCTGGGAGACCGGGGCGGGGCTGCTCGAGGCGCTTTACGGGCATCTGCTCGTGTCGGGGAACGGCTATCTCGAAGCCGTGGGGACCGAGGAGCGGATCGCGGAACTCTATGCGCTGCGGCCCGACCGGATGAAGGTGGTGCCGGGCGCGGACGGGCGACCCGACGCCTACGACTACACCGTCGGCGGCAAGACCGTGCGCTTCGACCAGCGGGGCGAAGGCGTGACGCCGATCCTGCATCTGTCGCTGTTCCATCCGCTCGACGACCATTACGGGCTCTCGCCGATGGAAGCGGCGGCGGCGGCGATCGACGTGCACAACGCCGCATCGGCCTGGAACAAGGCGCTGCTCGACAATGCGGCGCGGCCCTCGGGCGCGCTGATCCATCAGGGGCCGCCGGGGACGACGCTCACGACGGAACAGTTCGAACGGCTCAGGGCGGAACTCGAATCGAGCTTCCAAGGCGCGGGCAATGCCGGGCGGCCGCTGCTGCTCGAAGGCGGGCTCGACTGGAAGCCGCTCTCGCTCTCGCCCAAGGACATGGACTTCATGGAGGCCAAGGCCTCCGCCGCACGCGAGATCGCGCTCGCCTTCGGCGTGCCGCCGATGCTGCTCGGCCTGCCGGGGGACAACACCTTCGCGAATTATGCGGAGGCGAACCGGACGTTCTGGCGGCAGACGGTGCTGCCGCTCGCGCAGCGGACGATCAAGAGCCTCGAACAATGGCTGGCGCCGGCCTTCGGCGAGGTGGCGCTGGCGCTCGATCTCGACGGGGTCGAGGCGCTTTCGGCCGAACGCGAGGCGCTTTGGGCGCGGGTGGGGCAGGCGGGCTTTCTCAGCGAAGACGAAAAACGCGAGGCGGTGGGCTACGGCCCGCGCGGAGGGCCGGGCCGATGAACGCCGCCGTCGTCCAGAGCCTCGTGGAACGGGGCGATCTCTCGCATCTCGCGCTGTTCATCTGGGCGAGCGGAGCCTCGGCTTCGACCGCCTGGCTGTTCAGGGAACTCGCGACGGCGAATCGGCGGTTCGACGCCTTCGTCCGCGAACTGCACCGCTTCAACACGCGACACGGATAGACGCATGACACGGACCTTTCAGGAACGGCCGCGCCGGGAGGCGCGCGCCGAACGACCCGCCGCGCCCGCCTGCCCGGGGGCGGCGGAGGTGATCGAGGCCTTTCTCGCGCGGCTCGAACGCATCGCGTCCGCATCCGCGACCCGCGGGCCGCGGAAGGCGCGGGCGCGATGAGCGGCGCGGATCCGGCGGCCGAGATCGAGGGCTATGCCAGCCTGTTCGGCCGGATCGACCTCTCCCGCGACGTGGTGGAGCGCGGCGCCTTCGCCGACAGCCTCGCCGCGCGCGGCGCGGGGGGCGTGAAGCTCCTCTGGCAGCACGACCCCGCCCAGCCTCTGGGCGTGTGGACGGTGATCCGGGAGGACGCGCGCGGGCTGTTCGTCCGCGGGCGGTTGAACACGGAGGTGGC
>CAYNUN010000481.1:0-1724 GCA_964400345.1 uncultured Methylobacteriaceae bacterium | reverse complement strand
ACCCTGCAGGAGGCCTTCGCGCGCTTCGCCGCGATCGACCTCCTCGCCACGACGCCGGGAGGCGTTCCGGACCTGGAACGCCTCGCCGCCGCCGCGCGGCACGCGGGCATTCGGGTGGCGGAGGACGATGCGTGGACCGACGTGTTCAGCCGGGTTCTCGTCGAAAGGATCGAGCCGAATCTCGGCCTCGGGCGGCCGACGATCCTGCATGAATATCCGATCCATGAGGCGGCGCTGGCCCGCCCGAAACCTTCCGACCCGCGCGTCGCGGAACGATTCGAGCTTTATGCCTGTGGGGTCGAACTCGCCAACGGCTTCGGCGAGCTGACCGACCCCGCCGAACAGCGCCGCCGGTTCGACGCCGCCATGGACGCGATGCAGGCGATCTACGGCCTGCGGCATCCGATCGACGAGGACTTCATGGCCGCCTTGGCGATCATGCCCGATGCCTCGGGAGTCGCGCTCGGTTTCGACCGGCTCGTGATGCTCGCGACGGGCGCGCCGCGCATCGACGACGTGCTATGGACGCCCATGCCGCAGCCGCCGGAGAATCGTCGCGAACGATGAGCGCCTTTCCGAACACGCTGAGACGTCCCGCGGATCTCGCGGAAGCGGGCCTCGTCGCACCGGATGCGGTGCCTGCGCTCGCCCGCGTGGCCAAGCGCTACGCCGTGGCGATCACGCCCGCCATGGCCGCTCTGATCGACGCGGCCGACCCGGCCGATCCCATCGCACGGCAATTCGTGCCGAGCGTCGCCGAACTCGCGGAACATCCCGTCGAGCGGCTCGACCCGATCGACGACAAGGGCCACAGCCCGATGCCGGGCCTGGTGCATCGCTATCCCGACCGGGTGCTCGTGAAGGCGGTCCATACCTGCCCGGTCTATTGTCGGTTCTGTTTTCGAAGGGAGATGGTCGGGCCGGGCCGATCGGACGCGCTCTCGACCGAGGACTTCGATCGCATCACGGATTATGTGGCCGCACGGCCGGAAATCCGGGAGGTGATCGTGACGGGCGGCGATCCCTTCGTGCTCTCCCCTCGCCGGATCGGCGCGCTCACCGAGCGCTTCGCGGCGATGGCGCATGTGAGGACGATCCGCTGGCACACCCGCGTGCCCGTGGTCGCGCCGGACCTCGTGACGGCGGAGCTCGCGGAAGCGCTGCGGCGCGACGGCAT
Source organism: uncultured Methylobacteriaceae bacterium (assembly GCA_964400345.1). Classification (GTDB taxonomy): domain Bacteria; phylum Pseudomonadota; class Alphaproteobacteria; order Rhizobiales; family Beijerinckiaceae; genus JAIXZO01. The sequence continues at coordinate 547 of CAYNUN010000481.1, read as the reverse complement.
CGCGACCTGGGTCGCGATCCACGCCAATCATCCGCGGGAATTCACCGCCGAAGCCCGTGCGGCCTGCGCCCGCTTGGCGGATGCGGGAATCCCGCTGGTGAGCCAGAGCGTGCTCCTTGCGGGCGTGAACGACGATGCGGAAATCCTCGCGAAGCTGATGCGGACCTTCGTGGAGAACAGGATCAAGCCCTATTACCTCCACCATCCCGATCACGCGCCGGGAACGTCGCATTTCCGGACGGATCCGGCGGTCGGGCAGCGGCTGATGCGGGAACTCTGGCGGCGCGTTTCCGGTCTGGCCCGGCCCGTCTATGTGCTCGATGCGCCGGGCGGGGCGGGCAAGGTGCCGATCGGCCCGTCCCATCTCGACGCCGCCGAAGGCGGGGGCTGGATCGTGGAGACGGCGCATGGGGAGAAGGGGCCCTATGATCCCGGCCTTGCCGCCTCGCCGCCCCCGGGGCCATCGATGCCCTCATGAAGCGAGGGCGGAGCCCGTGTTCTCCTCAGCGGCCTCGGTTTCGACCGAGACGCCCGCCCGCGGGCGCAC
>CAYNUN010000480.1:0-1724 GCA_964400345.1 uncultured Methylobacteriaceae bacterium | reverse complement strand
CCCTGCACGGACCGACCGTAATCGCCCCGCAGCGTCGCCGCGGCCCGCATCACCTCCGTGAAGACGGAGGGCGCGACGCGGATATTGATGAAGCCCGGCCCGGCGACCTCGACCGCGGTCACGTCCTCCGCCTCGCCGAGGATCGCGGCGATCCGTTCGGCCAGCGCCCGCGGGTTCGTCTTGGCGTCCTTGGCGAGCACCATCGCGGCATTGGTGGCGAAGTCGCCGTGCGAGGAGTCGCGCGGCGGCTCGACCACGACGCGCGAGACGTCGAGACCCGCAGGGATCGCGCCTTCGGCGGCGAGCCGTTCGAGCGCCGCGACGACGCGCACCTGGAAGAGATCGAACACGTTCATGGAAAAGCGGGATCCTCGGGGAAAACCGAGGCTGCGCTAACGCAAGTCGGGGGTCTCGTCAAACAAGCGGCGATGTTCCTGCAGCGCGAAACGGTCGGTCATGCCCGCGATATAGTCCGCGATCCGCCGATGCCGCGATGCGGGCTCCAACGCCCCGATCCCCTGCGACCACTCGGCAGGCATCCGATCGGGCTCCGTCGCGAAGGCCTCGAAGAGATCGCGCAGCACGCGGTCGGCCTGTTTGCGCACGGCCACCACCGAGGCGTGGCGATACATGTTCGTGAACAGGAAGGCCTTGATCGTCCGGTCCGCCGTCTCGGCGTCCGGCGAGAAGCTCACCACCGCCCGCCCCGCCGCCCGGACATCGTCGACCGATCCCAAGCCTTCGAGCCGACGCTCGGATTCTCCGATCACGTCCTCGATCATGCGCGTGATCACGCGACGGCCGAGTTCATGGATCACCCGCACGCGCTCGAGGCCCGGCCATTTCGCGTCGATCTCCGCGAGGATGTCGGCGAGGAAAGGGACCGTCCGCAGATCCTGCAGGTCGAACAGCCCGGCCCGCAGGCCGTCGTCGATGTCGTGCGCGTCATAGGCGATGTCGTCGGCGATCGCCGCCGCCTGCGCTTCGGCCGAAGCGTGGGTCGAGAGCCCCAAGGGCCATTGCGCGTCGAATTCGAGGATCGCCCCCGCGACGCCGTGCGCCGCGTGGCGCGCGGTCGGCCGGCCCGAAGCGTCGAGCAGCGGCCCGTTGTGCTTCACCAGCCCTTCGATCGTTTCCCAGGCGAGGTTCAACCCGTCGAAATCCGCGTAGCGCCGTTCGAGCCGCGTCACGATCCTCAGCGCCTGCGCATTATGGTCGAAACCGCCCCACGGCTTCATGCAGGCGTCGAGCGCGTCTTCGCCCGTATGGCCGAACGGCGTGTGGCCGAGATCGTGCGAAAGCGCCAGCGCCTCCGCGAGATCCTCGTCGAGACCGAGCGCCCGGGCCAGCGCGCGGGCGATCTGGGACACTTCGATCGTATGCGTCAGCCGCGTCCGGAAATGGTCGCCCTCGTGATGGACGAAGACCTGCGTCTTGTGCTTGAGCCGCCGGAACGCGGTGGAATGGATGATCCGATCCCTGTCCCGCTGGAATTCGCTGCGCGTCGGCGAGGCGGGTTCGGCCAGAAAACGTCCGCGGCTCGCGGCGGGGTCGCAGGCATAGGCGGCTCGGCGGCGGTCGAAACGGCGGTCGATCGGCTCTGCCACGGTCCTGCCCCGGTGTTGAACTCCGCGTCGTCCGCACTTACGTTGACCCGACCGAACCGATCAAGAGGGCGCATCGCCTTGAACGATGCGCGCGATGATATGACAGCCTCGCCCGCC
>CAYNUN010000479.1:0-1726 GCA_964400345.1 uncultured Methylobacteriaceae bacterium | reverse complement strand
GACATCCGCCCCGCCTCGTGCGGGGCGGTTCCTTTTCGGGCCGGAGGTTCACAGTCATGCCGTCTCCATTCGATGCACTCGACGCGGCGATGTCCGCTGTCGTGATGGACAACTTCGGTGAGACGGTTGCTGCGATCCTCCGGCCTCGTACCGAGAGCCAGTATGTCGAACGCGCCGTTGACGGCGCGCGACCGGAAACGACCGTGCGCGGCATCTTCAGCGCGGGTCCGTCCGAAGGCGACATACGCGGCAACTCGACGGCAGAGTTCAAGGGGACGACCCGGATGGCGCAGATCGCCGCCGAGTTCTGGCTCCCCGCTTCCGAGGTCGCCGCGCTGGCCTACACGGTCGCGCAGGGCGATCTTCTTCGTTTCCCCGGTCGGCCTTCATCGCCGGAATATGTCGTCGTCCGCATCCAGTGGAGCGACATGGGCGATATGAACCTCATCCTCGCCGCAGAGAACCAGCCATGAGCCTCGCCCGTCTCGCGCTTAGGATCGTGACCGCCCGCGCGCTGAAGGGCGCGACGCTCGCCGGGACGCGGGTCTATGACAGCGCGGTCGAGCCGATCGATCTTCAGGTGCGCGACAACCGCGAGCCTTTTCTCGTCGTCCTGACCGACGAGCATGACCGGAGCGTCACGGGGCGCGATCTGCGGCACGGCACGGACACCTGCGAGCTTGTCATCGAGATTGCGGTCGCGGCGCGCGTTCCCGTCGATGTGCCGGATGTCGGCGCGACGACCGAGGTCATCATCCCGCACACCGATGCGGGCATGGAACTGGTCATCGATCTGGTCGGTCATCAGATCACCGACACGCTGATGTCGGGTGCGTCGGTCTGGTCCCGGCTCTGGCAGAAGTTCGTGATGCGCGCGACCCGTATCGGATCGCGGCGCGGTGCGTCGTCCGAAGGCGGCGTCCGGTTCGCGGCGCGGCAGATCGTCATTACGACCGATCTGATGGCCGACCCGGTTCGCGGTCAGGCGCTGCCCGGTCCTTGGGCCGAGTTGATCGCGGCGATGGAAGCGGATGCGGAGCTTGCGGGCCTCGCCATCGTGATCCGCCACGCGATTGAGGGCGATGCCTTGCTGACGGACGAGGCGATGGTCGCTTCGCTGTTCGCAATCTCTGCGGGCACGGTCAATGCGATGAGCCTGACGCCGATCCGCGATCTTGCGGGCGATGCGGTCGATCTCGTCGAGGTGGTCGTCGATCAGGAAGACACTGCCCCCGACTTGGTGCTGACCGAAGCGGCTGCGGACGAGCAGGGAGTGTAGGGATGCGCGATTTCGCGGAGCTTGTCGGTCGCGTCGCCGATCTGGAACGTCGGTTGTTCGGCATGATGCGGCACGGGATCGTGGCGCAGGTGGACGCGGGCGAAGGTCTGGTGCGGTTGAAGCTCGGGGAGAGCACGGCGGGTGGTGACTTTCTTGGTCCTTGGGTGCCTTATTCGCAGATGGCTGGCGCTCTCAAAGCGCATATACCGCCGACTCGCGGGCAGCAGATGACGCTGTTCTCGCCCTCCGGTGATCTGCGGCAGGCCGTGGCGCTCCCGATGACGTGGAGCGACAAGAACAAGTCGCCGTCGAAAGACCCGAAGGAAAACGTCATCACCTACGGCAAGGTGACGGTGACGATGCAGGGCGTTCTGGTCGAGGTGAAGGTCGGGCCGTCGGTGTTCGAGATGTCGCCGACGGAGATACGGCTTTCGACGGGTGCGAGCA
>CAYNUN010000478.1:0-1732 GCA_964400345.1 uncultured Methylobacteriaceae bacterium | reverse complement strand
TCTTGGTGCGGATGACGCCCCAAGTGTCGCCGGAATTGATGGTCATCGCGCGATGCTCCACATGTCGTTGTCGCCCGGCACAAAGCTGTCAACCGGAGCAGTGTCTCGCCCGCCGCCGGGCTGAAGCAGATGATCGACCGCAACGCTTGCCGCCGTCGGGAAGCATCGAACGAGCGCGGGGCCGAAGTCGGGCAGCGTGAACGGCGCAGAGAGGCCCGTGTAGGTCACTCCGCCCGCGTCCACGTCTACATGCCGCTTCATCGACTGACCGCCGTCTACGGGCTTCCTGATGTCACGAGCGACATCGACGACCATGATCGGGGTGACGCCGCCCAGCGCGTAGCGTTTCAGATTGGCTCGACCGAACAGCAGGCCGTCGTCGTTGTTGTGGTCGAAGACCCGCATGGCATCAGCCTCCCTTGATGACGACGACTTCCGCCCCCGCCGCTTCCGCGAGCAGGTAGACGTTATCGCCGCCTTCGAGATCGGCGAGCGAGAGCGACCCGGTGATGAGCGGGAGATAATCGCCCGTTCCGGCAGCGGGCAGCGTCTGGCCGACATGGACGCGAACGGCGGTTGCGCCCGTCAGGCGGATGAACACGTTCATCTCGCCCGCAGAGACGGCGACATAGTTCGCGGTCGGGATGGTGAGTCGTTGGGTGATCGTCGGCATCTCGCGGTCCTTCAGTCTTTCGAATTGACGAGCGCCCAGTCGGCGAGCGCGGTATGCCGCCCGGCGCAGGCGCGGAGGGCAGAACGGTCCCGTCCCCACAGCACCTCGACCTCCTGATCCGAGATCGCCCGCCTCGGGAGCGGGACGGGCAGATGACACGGCATGGACAGGGACGGGGGCGGCGGCGTGGGAAGGGGCCGCTTATTGGTTGCCGAGCCTGCGCACCCGGTCAGCAGAAAGGCAGTCAGGATAACGAGAGGCTTCTTCACGGGCCTTGTCCTCTGCTTGACGAGCGTTCATGTCGCGGACGGCTTCGGCTTGCAGCCGCTCCGTTTCCTTGCGGATCGCGGTCTCGGCCATCTGGCGTGCTTCGCGGAGCGCCGTGTTTTCGGCGATGACCGCGCGGGCTTCGCAGGCGTACTTGCCTGTCTGGTAGCCGTGCGCCCATAGGGCCATGGCGGCGATTAGAGCCGCCGCCAGCGGCCAAGAGCGGATGAGCAGGGGGATCATGCCTCGTTCCTCGACAATGCCGCTCCTGCCCGCGCTACGCGCGGCATGGCGATGCGCGGGTTCGGGTAGAGCGACGGCCATCGGAAGTCGACGGCGCGGGCGCGTTCGATCCATGTGCGGGTGACGGCATCCGATTGATTGCCGCCGAGCACGAGGTAGGCCGATTCGTTCTGACCCAGCAGGAAGCCGACATGCCCCCCGGTCGGTCGCTTGAACACCGCGATGGCGCCGTAGCAGGGAGCGCACGCATTACCGAGGAAGCACCAGTTCAATGCCCAGTACGGGTTCCTGCCGAGATCGCCGGGACGCGGCTCATTCGGCACCGCAAGCGCGAGCGCGGTGTCCACCGCATCGCCGCACCACGGCAGCACCGACGGATCGCCGAGCGTCTTCCCGTCAGACCGGAGCCAACGGGACAGGCGCTCGCGGTCGCGGACTTCGTGCCAGCCAAGCACCTTCTCCATCTCCGTGATCCACGGGATGTTCGGCAGGGTTCGGGTCATGGTGGTTCAGCCCTTGGTGATGATGAGCGGCAGTACGATGAACAGG
>CAYNUN010000477.1:0-1739 GCA_964400345.1 uncultured Methylobacteriaceae bacterium | reverse complement strand
GGCCGAATTCCGCGCAGATGTCGACCGTCCGCTTGACCAGCGCGGCATTGGAGGGCGCGAGCGTGTCGCGATCCCAGCGGATATTGTCCTCGAGGCCCGTCCGGGCATGGCCGCCTTCCGCCACCGACCAGCGGTTCACCACCGCCTGATTGGGGCCGATGCCCGCCGCGCACCACGGCGCGTCCTCGCCGAACAGGCGCTTGACGGTGTGCAGATAGAAGTCGAACACCTCGCGGTCGACGGGCATGGCGTTCTTCACGCCCATGACGAACTGCACATAGGGCCGCTCGGGCAGCTCGCCCCGCTTCCACATCAGATGCGCCTGGAAGATGTGCGAGAGATCGAAGGCCTCGATCTCGGGGCGCACGCCGTAGATCCGCATTTCGGAGGCGAGCCAGGCCACGAGATCCGGCGGGTTCTCATAGACGCGGGTCGGGAAATTGTTCGAGCCGACCGAGAGGCTCGCCATGTCGGGGCGCAGCGGCAGCATGCCGCCGCGCGCCTGCCCCGCGCCGGAGCGTCCGCCCGTCGAAAGCTGCACGATCATGCCGGGGCAATGCTTCTCGATCCCCTCCTTCAGCGCGGCGAAGCGCTCGGGGTCGGAGGTCGGCTTGCCCTCGTCGTCGCGCACATGGCAATGCGCGATCGAGGCCCCGGCCTCGAAGGAGGCATGCGTGCTCTCGATCTGTTCGGCGACCGTCACCGGCACCGCCGGATTGTCGGCCTTGGTCGGCACCGAACCCGTGATGGCCACGCAGATGATGCAAGGCTCCATCGTCTTCTCCCCCCGAGCGACTTTTCTTTTCGGCCGCGACGCGGCCCGTCCGAATCCGCGATATCGGACGCCGCCCCTCCGGGCAAGACCTCCGGCGACGCCGTACACCGCCCGCGCCCCGCGGCGGGTCGCGGAAACGGCTCGCCGTCAGGGCTTCACCGCGAAGACGCCCCGCGCATCGAGCGTCACGCCCACGCGGGAGCCGACCGGGCGCAGCGCGTTCGCCTCGGGCGCGATGCAGAACAGCGGCCCCACGGCCGTGTCGAGATTGTACTCCGCCGCGGCGCCCATATAGGTCGCCGTCCGCACGGTCGCGGCCAGCGAGCCCGGCGCGTCGGGATCGCCGAGCTTCACCGCTTCCGGCCGGATCACGATGTCGACCGCGCCCGAAGGCAGCCCGCGATGCGGCAGCGTGATGCGCAGCCCGTCGAGCGTGACGACGCCCTCTTCCGGCGTCACGGCGTCGAGCGTCCCCTTCACGTGATTGGCCTCGCCCATGAAGGCGGCGACGAAGACGTTGTCCGGCGCTTCATAGAGTTCGCGCGGCGGGCCGATCTGGGCGATCTCGCCGACCCTCATCACCACGATGAGATCGGAGACCGCGAGCGCTTCCGACTGGTCATGCGTGACATAGACCACCGTCACGCCGAGCGCCTTCTGCAGCGCCCTGATCTCCTCGCGCATCGAGCGCCTGAGCCGCGCGTCGAGATTGGAGAGCGGCTCGTCGAACAGCAGCACGTCGGGCTCGAGCACCAGCGCCCGCGCCACCGCGACGCGCTGCTGCTGACCGCCCGACATTTCGGAGGGCAGCCGCGGACCGAAGCCCGCAAGCCCCACCGTCGCCAACGCCTCTTCGGCCTTGGCATGCGCTTCGGCCTTCCGCATCCCGGAGGAGATCAGCCCATAGGCGACGTTGTCCAGCACGCTCATATGCGGGAACAGCGCATAGGACTGGAACACCATG
>CAYNUN010000476.1:0-1742 GCA_964400345.1 uncultured Methylobacteriaceae bacterium | reverse complement strand
CGCTTCGAACTTCTCGAGGTCGTTCTCGACGAACTCGGCGGGCGCCTGCCGCTCATCGCAGGCGCGAGCGCCCCGACGCTCGACGAGGTGATCGCGCGGGTGAGGGAGGTTCAACCGCTGGGCATCCGGCAGGTGATGATCCAAGCTCCGAAGGCGATCGGCACCGATGCGGCGGCGGTGGCCGATTTCTACGCGGCCATCGCGACGGCCTGCCCCGGCATGGACATCATCCTGCAGAATGCGCCCGCGCCGCGCGGCTCCGATCTCTCGCCGGCCGCCGTGCTCGAAGTCGCCCGAAGGGTGCCCGCGATCCGCTATGTGAAGGAAGAGACGATCCCCTCCGGTGGGCCGATCTCGACCATTCTCGCGGGCTCTCCGCAGCATCTCGCGGGCGTCATGGGCGGCGGCGGCGCGCGTTTCGTGATCGACGAGTTCCTGCGCGGAGCCTGCGGGGCCATGCCCGCGGTCGAATTCGCGGATATCCATGCCCGGATGTGGCGGGCGCTGGAGGCCGGCCGCGAGGCGGAAGCGCGGTCGCTCTATGAGCGCTCCCTGCCGCTGCTGATGATCCAAAGCCATGCGCGCATGCGGCTGACCAAGCGCGTGCTGATGCTGCGAGGAATTCTCGACAATGATGTGGTTCGGGCGAAAATCCCGGCCTTCGATGCCCGTGACCTCGCGGAAATCGAGGCGCTCATGGGCCGCATCGCAGACCTCTTCACGGTCGCGCCGCTTGCGAGGGCCGCGGCATGAGTGATCGGGTCGCCCGCGTCGAAGCCTTCATGCTCACCGTGTCGCGGGAGACGCCCTATCTGGGGACGCTGCGACCGGGCGAGGAGGTGAACGAGCGCGGCTATTTCGTGCGGCGCGGCAACAAGACGGTCTACCCGAATTTCGATCGCAACGTGCTCGTCCGCATCACCACGCAGCAGGGCGTGGTCGGCTGGGGCGAGACCTACGGCATCGTCGCCCCGCGCGCGACGATGGAGATCATCACCGATCTGCTCGCCGCCTTCGTGGTGGGGCGCGACCCTTTCGACGTGAGCGTGATCCACGATGATCTCTACAACCTGATGCGCGTGAGGGGGTACACCGGCGGCTACTATCTGGATGCGCTCGCTGCGATCGATATCGCGCTGTGGGACATCGCGGGCCGGATCGCGGACCTGCCGCTCTGCAAGCTGCTCGGCGGGCAGCGGGCGGAGCGCATTCCGGCCTATGTGTCCGGCCTGCCGAAGCCCACGCGACAGAGCCGCGCCGATCTCGCGGCGGAATGGCAGGCGAAGGGGTTCGACAGCTTCAAATTCGCCGCCCCCGTCGCCGATGACGGCGTGGTGGCGGAGATCGCGACCTTGCGCGAACGGCTGGGCCCTTCGGCACGGATCGCCTGCGACATGCATTGGGCGCACAAGGCGGGCGAGGCGCGCATGATGATCCGCGCGATGGAGGCGCATGGCCTCTGGTTCGCGGAAGCGCCGGTCGCGCCGGAGGATGTTGCGGGCCTCGCGGAGGTGGCGCAGGGCGTCTCCTGTCCCGTCGCGGCGGGCGAGGAGTGGCGCACCGCTCATGATGCCGAGATGCGCCTCTCGCGCCGGGCCTGCGCGATCATCCAACCGGAGATGGGCCACAAGGGCGTGACCGAATTCATGCGCATCGCCACGCTCGCGCAGGTGCATCATGCCGAGATCATCCCGCATGCCACGATAGGTTTCGGCATCTTCCTCGCGGCGAGCCTGCACGCC
>CAYNUN010000475.1:0-1746 GCA_964400345.1 uncultured Methylobacteriaceae bacterium | reverse complement strand
TCGTCAGGACGAAGCGTCCGCCGCGGCGATCGACGGCTTTTCCGGCCATGGGCGAGCACAGCCCCGTCATCAGCATCGCCAGTGAGAAGCCGCCGAAGATGAGCGTCTCCGACCAGCCCGTTTCCGCGGCGATGCGCGGGCCGAGCAGCGCGAGGCTGTAGAACAGGATCCCCCAGTCGATCACCATCGTGATCGAGAGGACGACCAGCGCCCGAATCAGCGGAAAAGGCATTCAGGCGGACCAGACGGCATGGAAGTGATGCACGGGTCCGTGTCCATGACCGATACGCAGACCCTCCGACGCCGCCAGCGCGGCCGTCAGATAAGCCTTGGCATGGCCGACGGACGTGACGAGATCATGACCATGGGCGAGCCCCGCCGCGATCGCTGCCGAGAGCGTGCAGCCGGTGCCGTGGGTGTTCTTCGTGTCGATCCGGCGGGCGGGGAAACGCGTCACGCGGCCGGGTTCGACGAGGAGATCCGTGCTCTCGTCGCCGAGGCCGTGGCCGCCCTTCATGAGCACGGCGCGCGCGCCGCGCCGCAGCAGCGCCTCGCCCTGCGCCCGCATCTCGTCTTCGGTGCGGGCCTGTTCCGTGCCGAGAAGCGCCGCCGCTTCGGCGAGGTTGGGCGTGATGACGGTCGCGCGCGGAATCAGGATCGTCTCGAGCGCGCCCGAGGCGGAGGCGTCGAGAAGCCGGTCGCCGCTGGTCGCGACCATCACGGGATCGAGCACGACGGGGCGGCCGGGCCATGCGTCGAGGCCCGCCGCGACCGCTTCGATGACGGCGGCCTTGGACAGCATCCCGATCTTCACGGCGTTCACGGCGAGATCGGAGAAGACCGCATCGATCTGCGCGCGGATGAAATCGGGCGGGACGTCGTGGATGGCGGTGACGCCGCGTGTATTCTGAGCGGTGAGCGCGGTCAGTACGCTCGCGCCGTAGACGCCGAGCGCCGAGAAGGTCTTGAGATCCGCCTGGATGCCCGCGCCGCCGCCCGAGTCCGAGCCCGCGATGGTGACGGCGATGGCGGTCATGGCGTCCTCCTCACAAGGGGCGATGGTGGCCGGATTCGCGCTCCTGACGGAGCCTGATGCCCAGCCGGCGTTCTCTCCATATCACGAAGATCCCGGCCGCGATGACGAGGCAGGCTCCGATGAAGACCTGAGGGGCGGGGACGTCGCCGAACAGAAGGAAGCCCACGACCAGCGCCCAGAGAAGCGAGGTGTAGTCGAACGGGGCGATGACGGAGGCGTCGGCATGCTTGAAGCTCGCCGTGAGCAGGATCTGCCCCACGCCGCCCATGATGCCCGAACCGATCATGACGAGGAGATCCGGCGTGGTCGGCATCTTCCAGCCGAGAAAGATCGTGAGGAAGGAGGCGAAGGAGGTGACGATCGAGAAATAGAACACGATCGCGCCCGTCCGCTCGCGGAGATTGGCGAGCTTGCGCACTTCGATCGACGCCACCCCCGCGAAGAAGGCGCCCGCGAGGCACGCCAAGGCCCCCAGCGCGGGGCCGCTGCGAAGATCGGAAAAGGCCTCGACGCCCGAAAGATGCGGCGAGACCATGATGATCATGCCCACGAAGCCGACGCCGACGGCGGCCCAACGATAGCCTCGGACCCGCTCCTTCAGCACGAGCGCGGCGAGCGCGGTGGTGATCAGCGGCGCTGCATAACCGATGGCGGTGGCGTCGGGCAGTGGCAGGCGCGTCAGGCCCGCGAAGCCCGCGAACATGCCGAAC
>CAYNUN010000474.1:0-1747 GCA_964400345.1 uncultured Methylobacteriaceae bacterium | reverse complement strand
CTCATTCAGGAAGTCTGCAACGGCCTGTTCGACGCGCTCTTCCACATCCTGCCGCTCGGCACGGACATGGACCGCGTCGATCCCACGCCCGCCCGGATCGAAGCGCAGCTGCCCTGGGACGACGCCGCGACCACGCTGCTCGAAGAGCTCGTCGCCGCCCATCCGATCCTGATCCGCATCTCCGCCGCCAAGCGCCTGCGCGATGCGGCCGAACGCTCCGCGCGCGGCGCGGGCTCGGCCGCCGTCACCGTCGCGGCCGTCGAGACCGCGGGCACCCTTCTGCGGGAGGCGCGCGCATGACCCGCGTCGTCCCGAACGCTTTCCCCTTCAGCCGGAGGATCTTGAAATGACCGATGCAACCGCGTCCCTCACGCCTTCGCGTCTGCGCGCACGCCGCGAGGATCGTCTGATCCTCACGCTGCTGTTCGTCTTCACCTTCCCCTTCTTCCTCGCCGCGACGGTCGCCTTCCGCGTCCTCGGGCGGGGCGCGGAGATCGCCTCCTCCGGCGAGCCGCTTTCGATCTTCGGTCAGGCCAAGGCCGCGGCGTCCGCCGCGATCCCTTACGCCTTCATGGGCTGACCCTTCCGTAATTCCGATCGGGGCGACCGGTCGGTACGTCGACGTGGCGACACGAAGACACCCCGCTGCGCGGGCTTTTGCGCAGTAACGGCCGAAAGGCAAAAGTCGGAGGTCAGAAATGGCAAGCGACAAAGTGGGGCCGCAAGGCATCACCGAAGACGAGGCCAAGGAATTCCATAGCCTCTACATGCAGTATGCGATCCTCTACGCCTTCGTGGCCGTAGTCGCGCATGCGCTCGTGTGGTTTTGGCGTCCTTGGTTCGGGGCTTCAAAGCCGATGCTGTCGTCCCTCGAGGACGCCGGTCAATCGATCGCTTCGGCGATCTCCTTCCTCGTGTAACGGGAGAACCGAGCGATGTGGAAGATCTGGTACAGCATCTTCGATCCCCGTCGGGCGCTCATCGCGCAGGCGGTGTTCCTCGGCGCGCTGATGTTCACGATCCATCTGATCCTGCTCAGCACGGATCGGTACAACTGGCTCGACGGCCCCCGCCAGAAAAAGGCGGAGATCACCGAGACGGTGAAGGTCGCGCTTCTCGACACGACCGTGAAGATCGCGGGCTGACGCCCGTTTGAGTCCCCGGGCCGCCCCCGCGGTCCGGGGCTCGACGAACCACACGCATCAATCGGCCCGCCCAAGGAGTTTCGGCGATGACGATGCTCAGCTTCGAAAAGAAGTACCGTGTCCGCGGAGGCACGCTGATCGGCGGGGACCTCTTCGATTTCTGGGTCGGCCCGTTCTATGTCGGCTTCTTCGGCGTCACGGGCATGCTCTTCACCATTCTCGGCACTGCGCTGATCTTCTACGGCGCGTCGCTCGGGAACACCTGGAATCCCTGGCAGATCAATATCGCGCCGCCCGACATCTCATGGGGGTTGGCGCTTGCGCCGCTCGCCGAAGGCGGGTTGTGGCAGATCATCACCGTCTGCGCGATCGGGGCCTTCGGGTCCTGGGCCGCGCGCGAAGTCGAGATCTGTCGCAAGCTCGGCATGGGCTATCACGTGCCCTTCGCCTTCTCGGTGGCGATCTTCGCCTACGTCACGCTGGTCGTGATCCGACCGGTGCTGATGGGCGCCTGGGGACACGGTTTCCCCTACGGCATCATCAGCCATCTCGATTGGGTGTCGAACGTCGGGTACCAGTACCTGCACTTCCACTACAATCCG
>CAYNUN010000473.1:0-1760 GCA_964400345.1 uncultured Methylobacteriaceae bacterium | reverse complement strand
CGCCGAGGAAGCTTTCGGCGGTTTCCTTCATCTTCTGCAGGATGAAGGCGGAGATCTGCGAGGGCGAATACTTCTTGCCGTGCGTCTCGACCCAGGCGTCGCCGTTCGGCGCCTTGACGATCTTGTAGGGCACGAGGCCCATGTCCTTCTGGGTCATCGGATCGGCGAAGGTGCGGCCGATCAGACGCTTGATCGCGAAGAAGGTGCCTTCGGGGTTCGTCACCGCCTGACGCTTGGCCGGCTGGCCCACGAGGCGCTCTTCGGAATCCGAAAAGGCCACCACCGAGGGGGTCGTGCGCGCCCCTTCCGCATTCTCGATCACCCGCGGCGTGGAGCCTTCCATCACCGCCACGCAGCTGTTCGTGGTGCCGAGGTCGATACCGATCACTTTCGCCATGTTCACATCCTTTTCGGCAGCGGGACCGCCGGGCCCCGGAGCGGCTCCGGCGTCGACCCTCCGGTCCGGGCGAATGCACGGCGGCGGGTCGGTCCCCTACAGGACTTGGTCGTCGCGGGGGAATACCCGCGTTCGCGGCGTATATATGTGGGGGGTGTCGGAGCCGCAAGGAGCGCCGCCGCGGGGCCTGCCCTGCGTTCAGTCGTCGGCCCGCGCGGATCCGCTCCGGCCCGCCTCCCAGCCGAGCATCGCCCGCTTGCGGGTGACGCCCCAATGATAGCCCGTGAGCGCGCCCGAACGGCCGAGCACGCGATGGCAGGGCACGACGAAGGAGATCGGATTCCTGCCGACCGCCGCCCCCACCGCCCGGGCGGCGGTCGGCCTTCCGATGCGGCGGGCGACGTCGGAATAGGTGGTCGCGCCGCCGAGCGGAATCGCGAGCAGCGTCTCCCAGACGCGGACTTCGAAATCCGTGCCGATCAGGATCACGCGCAACGGCCGGTCGGCCGTCCATTCGGCCGGGTCGAAGGCGCGGCGGGCGAGGGCGGCCGTCGCGGCCGCGTCTTCGACGAAACCCGCCTTGGGCCAACGCCGCACCATGTCGGCCAGCGCGGCCGTCCGATCCTCGCCGTCGACGAAGCCGAGCCCCGCAAGCCCGCGCGGCGTCGCGACGACGATCGCCTCGCCGAAAGGAGAGGGGTGGAAGCCGTAGCGCAGCACGAGGCCCGCGCCGCCCGCCTTCCATTCCCCCGGCGACATCGCCTCATGCGTCACGAAGAGATCATGCAGCCGCCCGGGTCCGGAAAGTCCCGTCTCCAGCGCCGCGTCGAGCACGCTCGCCGAATCCCTCAAGAGCGCCCGCGCATGATCGAGCGTGATCGCCTGCAGAAAGGCCTTGGGCGACAGGCCCGCCCAATTCCGGAAGACGTGATGCAGATGCGAGGTCGAAAGCCCGACATGCGCGGCGATCTCCTCGATCTCCGGCTGCCGCTTCCATTCCGCCGTGATGAAGGCGAGCGCCCTGCGCACCACGTCGTAATCGGCGGCGGAGGCCTCGAGGGCGGGCGGGCGTTCGGCGAAAAGAGTCGACATGAAGGCGTGTCCGAGGGTGAAGGCTCACGCTAGCCGGAGGCGGGGCGGAGCGACACCCGAAAGCGATGGGGCGGACCGATCCGGAAGCGGCGATGGACGCTTCATCCTTCGGAAAGGAACCCTCATCCCGAGGAGCGGGCGCAAGCCCGCATCTCGAAGGACGAGGGCGGGGCAGGCGAGACGCGAAAACCTCGTGGTTCGAGACGGCGCTGCGCGCCTCCTCACCATGAGGTTTTCGGAAACGGCTGGTCACGCATGCGCATGCTCATAA
>CAYNUN010000472.1:0-1766 GCA_964400345.1 uncultured Methylobacteriaceae bacterium | reverse complement strand
GGATGGCCGCATGCGCGGGCATGACGAGCAGCCGAGCCCACTGCCCACTGCCCACTGCCTACTGCCTACTGCCCACTGCCTACCGCCTTCCGCCTACCGCCCGCCCTCTACCGCACCAACTCCCTGACGCCCCGTTCCAGCCCCTCCAGCGTCAGCGGCACCATCCGGTCCATGCCGGTCATCCGGCGGATCATGCCGATCGAATGGGTGTAGCCCCAGAGATTCTCGCGGACGGGGTTGATCCAGACGGTGCGGGGCCAGCGGTCGAGAATGCGCTGCAGCCAGACCTGTCCGGGCTCGGCGTTCCAATGCTCGACGGAGCCGCCGGCGGCCGCGAGTTCATAGGGGCTCATCGAGGCGTCGCCGACGAAGACGACGCGGTAATCCGGCGGGAAGGTGCGCAGCACCTCCTCGGTCGGCGTCGTCTCGAAATGGCGGCGGCGATTGTCCTTCCACAGCCGCTCATAGGGGCAATTGTGGAAGTAGAAGAATTCCAGATGCTTGAACTCGCCGCGGGCGGCGGAGAACAGCTCCTCCACCTGCGCGACATGCGGGTCCATCGAGCCGCCGACATCGAGGAAGAGCAGCACCTTCACCGCGTTGCGGCGTTCGGGGCGCAGGCGGACGTCGAGATAGCCGCGTTCCGCCGTGCCGCGGATCGTGCCGTCGAGATCGAGTTCCTCGGCCGCGCCCGTGCGGGCGAATTTACGCAGGCGGCGAAGCGCGATCTTGATCGCGCGCGTACCCAGTTCCACGCCGTCGTCGAGATCCTTGAATTCGCGCTTGTCCCAGACCTTCACCGCGCGGTTGTTGCGGTTGCCGTCCTGACCGATCCGGACGCCTTCGGGATTGTAGCCGTAGGCTCCGTAGGGCGAGGTGCCCGCGGTGCCGATCCATTTCGAGCCGCCCTGATGCCGGCC
Organism: uncultured Methylobacteriaceae bacterium; assembly: GCA_964400345.1. GTDB lineage: Bacteria > Pseudomonadota > Alphaproteobacteria > Rhizobiales > Beijerinckiaceae > JAIXZO01. The sequence continues at coordinate 846 of CAYNUN010000472.1, read as the reverse complement.
CTTCTGTTCGGCGAGCCGCTGCTTGAGGCGCTTCCAGAGTTCGTCCCAGCCCAAGGCCTCGATCTGCGCCTTCTCCTCCTCGGTGAGGAATTTCTCGGCGAGCTTCTTCAGCCATTCGTCCGGGATTTCGGCGGCTTCGATCATCTCGGCGAGGGAGTCGACGCCCTTGAAGGTCGCGGCGAAGACGCGGTCGAACTTGTCGAGATTGCGCTCGTCCTTCACCAGACAGGCGCGGGAGAGGAAATAGAAATTCTCGACCGAACGTTCGGCCAGATCCGCATCGAGCGCTTCGAGAAGCGTCAGATATTCCCTCAGCGTGACGGGCACCTTGGCCGCGCGGAGATTGCCGAAGAAGTCGAGCAGCATCAGCGCCGTTCCTTCGGCCTGTCCCCGTCGTCGACCACGCGATATTCGACCTCGATCGCCGACCCGTTGCGCGTCGGGTCGGGCGAGGCTTCCCGCGCGCGCCTTTCGGCCTCGCGCATGAATTTCCGCAGCTTCCACCGCGCCACGAAGCCGGCGGCGATGAGTACCGGGAGAAGAATGAGCAGAAGGCCCGCGCCGAGGATCAGGATCGTGATCCCGGCGGCGGCGGCGAGCAGGCCGAAGAGAACCAAGGCCCAGGAAGGCACCTTGACCGTTCGGATCCCGGAAGCGTCGCGATATTGAAAGCGCATCCGCCTTTTTCTCATTGCGCGAGGGCCGAGGGCAAGAGGCCTCGCGGGCGGGCGCAGCGGCCCGGCGTCGCGCCTTTCGCCCGAAACGCGCGGTCGCGGGCCGGTCGACGCCGCATTGTCCCGCGATGAACGCCGCTCGAACAGGGCAGGAGCGTCTCATGGCCGCCGA
>CAYNUN010000471.1:0-1793 GCA_964400345.1 uncultured Methylobacteriaceae bacterium | reverse complement strand
CGATTGAAACACGCCCCCCGCGCATGCGTTCCATGCACGGGCGAGGGGGCCGATTCGGGGGTGCGGGCAAGAAGACGGCAGGCGCGGCGCGAGGGCCGCGCCCTTGCGCGGGGCGTCGGCGTCGCGGCGTCGCGGCGTCGGAACGGCCGAAGCGGTCGCGGGGTCAGTGGCGGACGTGCACGCCTTCGGCCGGGCCCGTCCAGTCCTCGGCCGCGTCTTCGGTCGTGCCGGATTTCGCCTCTTCCGCGTAATCCGCCATGCCGTTCCGGATCGCCTCCGCCACGGCGGCGAGAAGCGTCACGCTGTCCTCGGGCCGGTGGGTGAAGCCGACGATATAGGCGAGGTCGACGATGGCATGAGCGGCGAGTTCGGCGCTCGAGACATGCGCGGCCTCGGCCAGAGCGGGGAGCAGCTGATCGGAGATCGCTTCGCTCAACCGCTCCTTCTTGATCTCGTCGTCGTCGGGAAGATCGGAGAGGACGAACTGCAAGGTTCGGTCTGTCATGGCGAATCTCCGGACTCGATGCTCATGATCAGGCGCCGGAATTCCCTAAAGATCAATGACGCTTCTTGCGGCGGAAGCGGGGGGCGCGGATGTTGCGCCCGCGGGCGCATGGTTCTAGACGAACGCTCGATCCAATCACGGGAGGCGGCCATGGCTGCGACGGTGTTCATCGACGGTGAAGCGGGGACCACGGGGCTCGGCATCCGCGAACGCCTGCTCGCCGTTCCGGGCATCGAAATCCGCAGCATCGACCCCGACAAGCGCAAGGATCCCGCGGCGCGCAAGGCGCTGATGGCGGAGGTCGATGCGGTCGTGCTCTGCCTGCCCGACGACGCGGCCAAGGAGTCCGTCGCGCTCGCGGCCGAACTCGGCGGGAAGGCACCGCGCATTCTCGATGCGAGCACCGCGCATCGCGTCGCCGAGGGCTGGACCTACGGCTTCGCGGAACTCGCGCCCGACCAGGCCGACGCGATCCGGAACGCGACCCATGTCGCCAATCCCGGCTGCTATCCGACGGGCGGCGTCGCCCTGCTGCGCCCGCTCGTGGATGCGGGGATCATGCCCGCCGACTTTCCGGTGACGGTCAACGCGGTGTCGGGCTATTCCGGCGGCGGCAAGAGCATGATCGAAGCTTATGAGGCGGGGACCGCTCCGGCCTTCGAGCTTTACGGGCTCGGGCTCGAGCACAAGCATCTGCCGGAGCTGCAGCGCTATTCGAAGCTGACGCGGCGGCCGATCTTCGTGCCCTCGGTGGGGAATTTCAGGCAGGGGATGCTGGTCTCGATCCCGCTCCATCTCGACATGCTGCACGGCGCGCCGAAGGCGGGCGATCTCGAAGAGGCGCTGGTCGAGCGCTATCGGGGATGCCGGCTCGTCTCCGTGGCGACGGCCTCCGACCCGAGCGTCGCGGCGGGCCGGATCGAGGCGGAGTCGCTGAACGATACGGACCGTCTCGAACTCCGCGTCTACGGCAACGACAAGCGCGGGCAAGCCGTGCTCGTCGCCAAGCTCGACAATCTGGGCAAGGGCGCGTCCGGCGCGGCGGTGCAGAACCTGACGCTGATGCTCGGGGCGGCGTAGTTCGGCACTCCTGCGTCACGCCCCGCGGATGCGGGCATGACGGCATCGGGCCGCGAAGGAAGACGTGGATGCCCGCATGCGCGGGCATGACGGGGGAAGGGCGCCGGGCACGCTCTCCGCTGTCCGCCGCCTACTGCCTACTGCCTACTGCCTCCATGCAAGAAAGACGTGGATGCCCGCATGCGCGGGCATGACGGACGGGACGGGC
>CAYNUN010000470.1:0-1799 GCA_964400345.1 uncultured Methylobacteriaceae bacterium | reverse complement strand
TTTCCTGTCCAGGCTCCGCCCGGCCCCGCGCTCCGCGCTTCTCGCCGCGTTCCTTTTCTCCGCGCCCGCGACGGCGATCGCCCAGGCTCCCGACAAGCCCGCCCCCCGCAAGCCGCCGCCCCCGGGCCTCGTGGGCAACACCGTGCCGCAATGCGAGGCGGGCAGCTATCCCGCAGGCGGCTTCTGCCGCCCGTCGCCGCCCGATCATTACGTCGCGAGCGGCGCCGTTTTTCCGATTCCCTGTCCCAAAGGCGCGAAGGCGCCCGCGGGCTCACGCAGCGCCGTCGCCTGCGTCGATCCGAACAAGAAGGACGAGAAGAAGAAGTGACGGAGGCGCGGCCTCAGCGGTCGATGCGCGAAAACCGCGCGTCGTGATGCACGCCCGCATAGGGCACCTGCACATAATCGAGGAGCTTGATCGCCGCGTCCCCCGCGAAGGTCTTGCGATACGGCGCAAGATTGCGGAACGGCGCGTCGGAGAACAGGATCTCGTTGAGGTTCAGCCCGATCCCGACATGGAAGCTCCGCTCGATCGGATAGCCCCGCTCCCTTTCGCGGTCCTGAAATCCGCGCGCCGAGAAGCCCGCCTGCACTTCGAACCAACGCAGCGGCGTATCCCGCAACTCCTTGAAGCCGCTGCCCTTCAGCGCGAGATAGTAGCGCTGCCGCTGATAGGCGAAGAGGCCGTCGGTGCTGCCCACGCCCGGCCGCTCATAGCTCGCCGGGGTGAACATGATCCGGAAATCGAGCTTCTCCTGCAGGCCCGGAACCGTATTGCGCACATAAGCGAAGAGCGCGCCCGCGCCGTTGGCGATGACGTCTTCGGTCGAGAATCGATGCTTGCCCGTGAAGCCGTCGAGCAGTTCGACCGCGTTCATCACGCCGAAGCCGAGCAGCGCGCCCGTCAACTCCGCGCCCGCCGGGTCGGCCGCCGACTCGCGGATGCGCCGCGTCAGCAGGTCCGACACCACGAAGCTGAAATAGCCGTGCCCGATCTTGTCCATGCCGCCGTGCCGCGTATTGCTGCCGAACCAGCCCTCGTCGATCGTGCGGAAACGCGATCCGCCCCAACCCCAATCGCGGAAACCGACGAAGGCGAGCACGCCGCCGACCGCGGCAAGCTCCCACCGCGCGGCCTGCAGATGATCATAAGGGATGGCGGCGAAGGCCGACCGTTCCGCCCGCGTCGGCGACGGCGCGGATGGTCCTGCCGCCGCGGCCTGCGCCGTCGAGGCGGACGAGAAGGCGAGGGCGACGCACAGCGCCGCGTTGCAGAGAGCCGCCCTCAGGGCGGATTTCGGATCGAAGGACGCCATGGGAAAAAGCCGTTCCGACCGACATGCCTCGGAACGATAACGCGGATCGCGCCCTTTCGCGAGCGCATCCCCGCCGAAAGACGGCGCAAATAATGATCGCGGCCGCCGAGCGGCCGAACGTCTTGCCGGAGAAGGGGAGATGTCGACGAAGGGGATCGATGGCTCCGGCGGTAGGATTCGAACCTACGACCAACGGATTAACAGTCCGCTGCGCTACCGCTGCGCCACGCCGGAAGATACCGATCCCGGGCTCTCGGAGCCCGTTTCGATGTTGCACGAGCTTGCGCTCCGGAACACCGCCGATGGGCCGGGGGGATACAACGCGCCCGCCCGATGCGCAAGCCGTTCCACCGCGAAAAATGCGGCGGAGCCGAAATCCGGTCCGCGCCCCTTGTGCGCGGACCCGTCCATTGCTATCGAACCCGCCTGATCCGCCCCGGCGGGTCCGGAGGCCTCGTGGCGGAGTGGTTACGCAGAGGACTG
>CAYNUN010000469.1:0-1803 GCA_964400345.1 uncultured Methylobacteriaceae bacterium | reverse complement strand
CTCGACGTGCCCATCGAGGCGGAGGTGGCGGTGGACGCGAGGGACATCGGCCGGATCGCGCCGGGCCTGCCCGTGCGCATCAAATTCGACGCCTTCCCCTTCCAGAAGCACGGCACCGCGAGCGGCACCGTCCGCACCGTCAGCCGCGACAGCTTCACCCCCGACGATGCGGCGCGCATGAAGGCGGGCCCGCAGGGGCCGCAGCCCTTCTACCGCGTGCGCGTGTCGCTCGATTCCGTGAATCTGAAGGGCGTGCCCGACACCGTCAGCATCCTGCCGGGCATGACGGTGGCGGGCGAGATCATGACGGGACGGCGCACCGTCCTGTCCTATTTCCTCTATCCGATCCTGCGCGGCCTCGACGAAAGCCTGCGCGAGCCGTGAGGCTCAGTCGAGCTTCGCCGCCGTCACCTCGACCTCGATCTTGAATTCGGGCTTCGAGAAGCCCGACACGATCACGAGCGTCGACGCCACCGGGCCGCCGTTCAGATAGCCGTCGCGGATCTTCCCGTAGATCGGGAAATAGGAGCGGTCGGTCACGAAGGCGTTGAAGCGCACCACGTCGTTCAGCGTCATGCCCGCTTCCGCCAGCACCGCCTTGATGTTTTCGAGGCAGAGGATCGTCTGGCTCTCGATGTCCTCGGGGATCACGTCGTCCGGTCGCACCCCGAGCTGTCCCGAGGCGAAGACGAAGCGCGATCCCGCGGGCACCGCCACGCCGTGCACATAGGTGGAGAAGGGCGGCCGGATCGTCGTGGGGCGAAGAGGGGTGTTCATGGAGGGCTCCGACCTGTCGTGCCGAGGTGACGCCAGCACGGGTTTTGCATACTGATGGAGTCTAGGCCGGGGCGTCCTCCCGGCAAGGCCCGCCGGAGAAGACCATGCCGCGCCGCGACACCCGCCGCACCCCCGCCGCCGTCCGGAACATCGCCCGATGAGCGCCGCTTTCGTGACCGTTCCGCAGGCGGATGCCTTTCGTTTGATCAATGCCCGCATCCCCGCGCCGCTTCTCGGCCGGGACGGGGAGGGCGATGCGCCCGCCGCCGTCGAGATCACCGTCGCGAAGGGCCGCATCGCCGCGATCGGCCCGGCGGGCTCGTCCGATCCGGCGCTTCCCGCCGTCGATCTGCGCGGCGGCATGGTTCTGCCGCGCTTCGTCGACGTGCATACCCATCTCGACAAGGGCCATATCGTCGCCCGCTCGCCGAACCCCGACGGCGGCTTCTTCGGCGCGCGCGAAGCCGTCGGCGCCGACCGCGAGGCGAACTGGACCGCCGCCGACGTCCGCGCCCGCATGGATTTCGCGATCCGCTGCGCCTTCGCCCACGGCACGGGCGCGATCCGCACCCATATCGACTCCATCGGCAAGCAGACGGCGATCAGCTGGCCCGTCTTCGCCGAGCTCCGCGAGCAGTGGAAGGGCCGCATGGCCCTTCAGGCCGTCTCGCTGCTGCCGTCCGATCTCGTGGTCGATGCGGAGGAGGAGTTCCGCGCCGTCGTCGACACCGTCGCCCGCGCGGGCGGCATTCTCGGCGCGGTGACCTTCCTGGGCCGCGCGCCCGACGAGAAGCTCCATCTCGCGCTCGAACGCCTCTTCGCCGCCGCCGCCGCGCATGGTCTCGATCTCGACTTCCATGTCGACGAGAGCGACTCGCCCGACGCCCGCTCCCTCGAAGTGATCGCCGACGCCGCGATCCGCCATCGCTTCAAGGGCGCGATCACCACCGGCCATTGCTGCTCGCTCGCGCTCGCCTCCGACACGGACCGCGCCCGCATCGTCGACAAGCTCGGCACGGCCGGCAT
>CAYNUN010000468.1:0-1812 GCA_964400345.1 uncultured Methylobacteriaceae bacterium | reverse complement strand
CAGTTCGTGGGCGCAGCCCGGTCCGCAGTTCCGGCTGCTCCGCGAAACCGGCGGACCGGACGCGGAGGGCGTCAGCTGGCTTGCGCTCTTCGCCCCCTCTGGCGTGCCCGGCCCGGCCCGCGAGCGGCTCTCGAAGGAGATCCTCGCGGCGCTCGCGAAACCTGCGGTGCGCGAGGCGATCGAGAAGCAGGGCATCGCGCTCAACCTCCGCGATTCCGCCGCCTTCGCCGCCTATCAGACGAATGAAGTGAAGAAATGGGCGGACGTGGCCCGCATCGCGAAGGTGGTGGTGGAGTAAGGACGAGGCGCGAGGTCCCGCCCCGCCGGGAGGCGTCGACCTTCTCCCTTGGGGGAGAAGGTGGACGCCCTTCGCGGCAGGCGTGGGGATTGTCCCTCGCCCTCAGATCATCGGGTTCCAGCCCGTCTTCAACAGCGCCCGCTGGTCGATGCCGAAACGGTCGGCGAGCCAATCGGCCATCATTTCCTGACCGATCGTCGGGTTGTCGTGCTGGCAGTGCTCGGCGCCCGTCTCCTCGACGGTCACGAAGCGCAGCGTGACGTCGACGCCGTTGGCCTTGGCGCTCTCATAGGTCTTCGTCGCCGCCGACATGGTCAGCACGTCATAGCCGCCGTGCAGGATCAGGTAAGGGCACTTCATGTTCTTCAGATGCCCTTCGAGCGTGAAGGGCTTCATCTTCTCGTGCGCTTCCTTCATCGTCTTCGCGCCGAGCACGAATTTGATGTGCATGGCGAGGCCGAAGTCGTCGTTCTTGTCGCCCCAGAGCTCGCTCACGTTCCAGATCGCGCCGTGCGAGATCACCGCGGCGAGGCGGTGTTCGTAGCAACCCGCGCGGGCGGCGTAGTAGCCGCCGAAGCTCGAGCCGCAGAGCGCGATCCGGCCGGTGTCGACGTCGTCGCGCGTCTCCAGCCAATCGATCACCTTGCCGATCGGCACTTCCGTATCGTGGCGGCTGTAGACCTTGTGGCGGCGCAGCGTGCCGCCCTGCCCGGGGCCGTCGATCATCAGCACCGAAATGCCGCGCTGCAGCGCGCCGTGCGCCTGCATGAACCACATTTCGTCCTTGATGGAGTCGAGGCCGCCCATGCAGATCAGCACCGGCAGTTTCTTGCCGGGGAAGGGCGCGCGGACGAAATAGCCGCAGATCGGCTTGCCGTCCTCATAGGGAATGTCCACCGCGAAGCCGGGCGGGTTCAGATAGGACAGGAACTTCTGCGAGCAGGCTTCCATCTTCTCGAAGGTCGGCAGACGCCGCGGATCGTCCGGCTGCAGGAAGAATTCCGCCTGGCGGTAATAGTCGGCCGCGCGGAGGAAGCAGTTCATCGCGGTGCGGATATGGCCCGCCTTTTCCTCGTCGACGCCGCGATTCCAGTTGAAATCGCCGATCGCCTTCCACTCCTTGTGCCAGCTCTCCTCATCGCCGGGGATGATCTTCGAAGCGGCCATGAAGACCTCGGAGACGGCGCCGCCGCCTTCCTGCGTCTCGCCGAGCCCGCGACGGAACTGGTAGGCGAACCAAGGGCTCTCGGGCCAATGGTGCCAACCGTAAGGCTGGTAATGCGCATTCTTGTTGTCCGTGATCTTTTCGATCGCGCCGTCGCCGATATCAACCATGCCGGTTCCTGTCCCCAAGAGTCCTTTTCGACCTTCAGGCGCGCATACTTGGTTTCATTCGGGCTTCGGTCAATTCGTTCCTGCGGTCCACGTCGCGTTTCGTGGTTCGGCGCCCGCCGCGCCGAAGCATGCATGGCTTCCATGCACTTTTATTTTTTCCGACGCTCCATATCTTAAGA
>CAYNUN010000467.1:0-1824 GCA_964400345.1 uncultured Methylobacteriaceae bacterium | reverse complement strand
GAAGTCGAGTACGATTGGCTGCAGGCGCGCTTCGACGAAGTGCCGGCGAAGGCGGGCCGCAACGCCCGTACCCGCAAGCAGAACATGGAGACGCCCGGCATCCCGACCACGCGTTGGTTCGACGGCGCTCTGCTGCCTGCCGACGACGTCGATCAGCGGGACAACATCAAGGCGATGATGGTCTTCGGCCACGGCGGCAACACCGTGACCCGTATGCCGGATGTCGCGAAGGGTCTCGACAAGCTCGACCTTCTCGTGATCGCCGACCCGCATCCGACGACCTTCGCGGTCCACGGCAATCGGAAGAACGACACCTACCTCCTGCCGATCTGCACGCAGTTCGAATGCTCGGGCTCGCGCACGGCCTCGAACCGCTCGATCCAGTGGGGCGAGAAGATCGTGGAGCCGATCTTCGAATCGAAGGACGACTACGAGGTCCTCTATCGTCTCGCGGAGAAGCTCGGCTTCGCCGACCGGATGTTCAAGAACATCAAGGTCGAGGGCAAGCGGCCGGTCCCCGAGGACGTGCTCCGCGAGATCAATCGCGGCGGTTGGTCGACGGGCTATTGCGGCCAGTCGCCCGAGCGTCTGAAGTCGCATATGGCTCGCCAGGGCGATTTCGATCTGGTCACGCTGCGCGCCAAGGACGGCCCGAATGCCGGCGACTATTACGGCCTGCCTTGGCCGTGCTGGGGCAAGCCGGAGGTCAAGCATCCGGGCACGCACATCCTCTACAACACCAATCTCAATGTTCGTGACGGCGGCGGCACGTTCCGTCCCCGTTTCGGCCTCGAGCATCAGGGCAAGACGCTTCTCGCGGAAGGAAGCTACTCGGTGGGCTCCGAGCTCACCGACGGCTACCCGGAGTTCACCTACGGCATCTTCAAGCGGCTGGGTTGGGACGCGCTCCTGACCGAGCAGGAGACGGCCACGATCCAGCGCATCGGCGGCAACAATGTCGACGCCGTGAGCTGGGCGAACGACCTCTCCGGCGGCATCCAGCGCGTCTGCCTCGAGAAGGGCGTCGTGCCCTTCGGCAACGGCAAGGCGCGTGCGCTCGCCTGGAACCTTCCCGATCCGGTTCCGGTCCATCGCGAGCCGATCTACTCGCCGCGTCCGGATCTCGTCGCGAAGTATCCGACGCTTCCCGATGCGCGTCAGTTCCGTCTGCCCAACCGCGGCGCGACGGTGCAGAAGGCGGGCGTGGATCGCAATATTCCGCGCGACTTCCCGATCGTTCTCACCTCCGGCCGTCTGGTCGAATATGAGGGCGGCGGCGAAGAGACCCGGTCGAACAAGTGGCTGGCGGAGCTTCAGCAGGACATGTTCGTCGAGATCAACCCGGCGGACGCTGCCGCTCAGGGCATCGTCGACGGCGCGTGGGTCTGGGTCGAAGGTCCGGACTACGGCGCGAAGGCCAAGGTCAAGGCGCTCGTCACCGAGCGTGTCGCCAAGGGCGTCGCGTTCATGCCGTTCCACTTCGGCGGGTGGTTCCAGGGCGTCGATCAGCGGTCGAAATACCCGAAGGGTACCGACCCGATCGTTCTGGGCGAGGCCGTCAACGGCGTCACGACTTATGGATATGACCCGGTCACCGGCATGCAGGAGACCAAGGTCACCCTGTGCCGCATCAAGGCCGCGTGAGGGGGGAGGCAAAAATGGCTCGAATGAAATTCCTCTGCGACGCCGACCGTTGCATCGAATGCAATGCCTGCGTCACCGCCTGCAAGAACGAGCACGAGGTGCCCTGGGGCATCAACCGTCGCCGCGTCGTCACCATCAATGACGGCAAGCCCGGCGAGCGCTCGATCTCCATGGCCTGCA
>CAYNUN010000466.1:0-1826 GCA_964400345.1 uncultured Methylobacteriaceae bacterium | reverse complement strand
CGCCTTGGTGGTGAAGCCGAGGATTTCCACCTTCACGCCGCAGCGCTCCAGCGTGCGGGCGAGAATATCGGCGCAGGTGGCCGCGACCGTGATCGGACGCCCGCGCATGGAGCCGGAATTGTCGATGACGAGCGAGACGACCGTGTCGCGGAAATTCGTGTCCTGCTCGCGCTTGAAGGACAGCGGCTGATAGGGATCGATCACGATGCGGATGAGCCGCGCGGGATCGAGCGCGCCCTCTTCGAGATCGAATTCCCAGCCGCGGTTCTGCTGCGCCATGAGGCGACGCTGCAGACGGTTCGCGAGGCGCGCGACGACGCCCTGCAGATGGCCCAGCTGCTTGTCGAGATAGGCGCGCAGCCGCGCGAGCTCTTCGGCGTCGCAGAGCTCCTCCGCCTCGATCACCTCGTCGAAACGTTCGATGAAGGCCTTGTAGTCGGGCGAGCGCCGCTCATGCGCGCCGCCGGACGGCGGCCGCCAGGCCTCGGACGGATCGTCGCCCTCCGAATCGTCGTTCTCATCGGGCATTTCGCCCGTCGGGCCGTCGGAGGACTCGGTCATGCCCTCTTCGACCTCTTCGGAGGCCTCCTCGGACTGCTCCATCTCGGCGCGGTCGCCGTCGGAACGCTCCTCGGATTCGCCCTCCTGCGCCTCTTCGCTCTGCTGCTCGTTCTCGTTCTCGTCGCGGTCCTCGGAGTCGTCGGGCTCGCCCTCCGTCTCCTCCGCCATGTCGAGATGGACCAGCATGTCGCGGATGTTGCGCGCGAAGGCGCGTTGATCCTCGAGGCTCTCGCCGAGCCGATCGAGATCCTTGCCCGCCTTCTCCTCGATCCAAGGACGCCAGAGTTCGACGATCTTGCCCGCGGCGGCGGGGACCTTCAGGCCCGTGAGCCGCTCGCGGACCATCATGGCCAGCGCCTCTTCGAGCGGCGCATCGGCCCGGTCGGTGATCTCGTGATAATCGCCGCGGTGGTAGCGGTCCTCCAGCATCGCGGTAATGTTGCCCGCGACGCCCGCCATGCGGCGCGAGCCGATCGCCTCCACGCGGGCCTGTTCGACCGCGTCGAAGACCGCACGCGCCGCCTGCCCCTCGGGAGCGAGCTTGCGATGGACGTCCGCGTCGTGACAGGCGAGACGCAGCGCCATGGCGTCGGCATTGCCGCGGATGATCGCCGCTTCGGCGGACGACAGCTTGCGGCCCGGCTCCGGCAGACGCGCCCGATCGGGCAGCAATGCGGGGCGATCGGAGGCGAAGGTCACCTCGAATTCGGGCGTCCGCGCCAAGGCGCGCAGGCAGCCCGCCACCGACCGCTTGAACGGCTCGGTCGGCGCTTCCTTCTGGGCCTGTACGGGCTTGCGGTTGGACGTGGACACCGGTTCACCTCGGGGCGGTTTCGGCCGGGGAAATCCGGCCGAAGAACCGGATCAGCTCAGGGCGACGTTGAGCGAGCTTTCGGGGAGTTCGACGCCGAAGGAGCGTTGATAGAACTCCGCCACCAGCGCCCGCTCGAGCTCGTCGCATTTGTTGAGGAAGGTCACGCGGAAGGCGAAGCCGATATCCTTGAAGATGTCGGCGTTCTCGGCCCAGGTGATGACCGTGCGCGGGCTCATGACGGTCGACAGGTCGCCGTTCACGAAGGCGTTGCGGGTGAAGTCGGCGACGCGGACCATCTTGTTGACGATGTCGCGGCCTTCCTTGCCCGTGTAGTGCTTGGCCTTGGCCAGCACGATGTCGACCTCCTTGTCGTGCGGGAGGTAGTTCAGCGTCGTGACGATGGACCAGCGGTCCATCTGGCCCTGGTTGATCTGCTGCGTGCCGTGATAGA
>CAYNUN010000465.1:0-1828 GCA_964400345.1 uncultured Methylobacteriaceae bacterium | reverse complement strand
CGGAGGCGGGATCTTTCTCTCGCCCGTCATGATCTTCGGCCGATGGGTCGACGTGCGGATGGCTTCGGGAACTGCGGTGAGCTTCATTCTCGTGAATTCGAGCATGGCGCTTCTCGGCAATCTCAAGGCCGTGGGGTCGCTCCCGACGGAACTGCCGATTTATGCGGGCGCGGTGATCGCCGGCGCTATGGTCGGCACGGGACTCGGCATCAGGACCTTCGCGACGCCGATGATCCTGAAGGCGCTCGGGATCGTTCTCCTCGTCGCGGCGGGCAAGCTGCTTCTCTCGTGAGGGGCTCGCCCGGTTGAACCGGACGGAGCGGGGGGATAGCTTGCGCGCCATGACCGACGCGCGCCTTCCCCATCACGATTCCTATCCCGACGAGCTGATCCGCACCATTCTGCGCGGCACGAAGAGCATCGCCCTCGTGGGCGCTTCGTCCGACCCCGCGCGGCCGAGTTGGATCGTGCTCAAATATCTCAAGGAGCGCGGCTACAAGATGTTCGCCGTGAACCCGAAGCTCGCGGGCGGGACCATCGTGGACGTGCCCGTCTTCGCCAAGCTCGCGGACCTGCCGGAACCCGTCGACATGATCGAAATCTTCCGCAATTCGGAAGCGGCGGGGCCGATCACCGACGAGGCGCTGGCGCTGCCTTGGGAGCCGAAGACGATCTGGATGCAGCTCTCGGTGCGCAACGACGCCGCCGCATCGCGCGCCGAGGCCAAGGGCATCCGCGTGATCATGAACCGCTGCCCGAAGATCGAATACGGCCGGCTCTCCGGCGAGATCGGCTGGCAGGGCATCAATTCACGCATCCTTTCGTCGAAGAAGCCCGTGCTGTCGACGAAGGGCGTGCAGAAGCTGACGATCGCGCCGCGGGGACCGCGGGGCTCGTAAGTCCGTATTGACGACAGAACGCAGCGTTCGGTAAAAAGAACGAAACCGTTTCACGCAGCCTCCGCGGCTCGCAGATCCGAGGAACCGACCCATGACCGAACAGAACCCCGGTTTCGCCACGCTCGCCGTCCATGCGGGCGCGGCTCCCGATGCGGCGACGGGCGCGCGCGCCACGCCGATCTACCAGACGACGAGTTTCGTGTTCGACGACGTCGACCATGCGGCGTCGCTGTTCGGGCTGCAGGCCTTCGGCAACATCTATACCCGCATCGGCAACCCGACCTGCGCGGTGCTGGAAGAGCGCGTCGCGGCGCTCGAAGGCGGCACGGCGGCGCTGGCGGTGGCTTCGGGCCATGCCGCGCAGTTCCTCGTGTTCCACACGATCATGCAGCCGGGCGACGAATTCGTCGCTTCGCGGCGGCTCTACGGCGGCTCGATCAACCAGTTCAACCACGCCTTCAAGAATTACGACTGGCGCGTGGTGTGGGCGGATGCGGACGATCTCTCCTCCTTCGAGAAGGCGATCACGCCGAAGACCAAGGCCGTGTTCATCGAATCGATCGCCAATCCCGGCGGCGTCATCATGGACATCGCGGGCATCGCGGAGATCGCGCATCGGCACGGCGTGCCGCTGATCGTCGACAACACCATGGCGAGCCCCTATCTGATCCGCCCGTTCGAACACGGTGCGGACATCGTCGTGCATTCGGCGACCAAGTTCCTCGGCGGCCACGGCAATTCGATCGGCGGCGTGATCGTCGACGGCGGGCGGTTCGACTGGATGAAGTCGGGCAAATATCCGGCGCTCTCGCAGCCGCGCCCCGAATACGGCGGCATGGTGCTGGGCGAGACCTTCGGCGATTTCGGCTTCGCGATCGCCGCGCGCGTGCTCGGCCTGCGCGATCTCGGGCCGGCGCTGTCGCCCTTCA
>CAYNUN010000464.1:0-1829 GCA_964400345.1 uncultured Methylobacteriaceae bacterium | reverse complement strand
TTTTCCCCTCGAGGCTCTCGATCATCGCGGTTTCTTCACCGCAGATATAAGCGCCTGCGCCGCGATGGACGAAGACGTCGAAATCATAGCCGGACTTGGCGGCATTCTTGCCGAGCAACCCTGCGTCATAGGCCTGTTGCACGGCAGCGAAGAGCGTTTCCGCCTCGCGGATATATTCGCCGCGGATGTAGATATAGGCGGCATGCGCACCCATCGCGAAGCTCGCGATGAGACACCCCTCGATGAGAAGATGCGGATCGTTCCGCATGATCTCGCGATCCTTGCAGGTGCCGGGCTCGGACTCGTCGGCATTGACGACGAGATAATGCGGCCGCCCGTCGGACTGCTTGGGCATGAAGGACCATTTGAGGCCCGTCGGAAAGCCCGCGCCGCCGCGTCCGCGAAGGCCGGACTTCTTCATCTCGTCGACGATCCAGTCCCTGCCCTTCTCCAGCAGGAACTTGGTGCCGTCCCAAGCGCCGCGCTTCAACGCGCCGTCGAGAAAGGGCGAATGCTTGCCGTACAGATTGGTGAAGATGCGGTCCTTGTCCTGCAGCATCGCCGTCAATCCTTCGACTTGTCGGGTGCGGGTGCGGCGGCCGCCGCTTCCGCCTTCGCGGCCTCTTCCTCGAAGCGCTTGCGCCAAGCGCCGACGACCGAGCCGTCATACAGGGAAGGATCGGTCAGCGAGGTGAGTTCGCCCACGGGCTCGGAGGTCGTCCGGCCGATCTGCGAACCCTTCTTCACCGGGCGGCCCGCGGCGAGGTCGTCGAGCAGCCTGTTGAAGCTCTCGGGCGTCAGGTCTTCGTAATAGTCGTTGTTGATCTGCACCATCGGCGCATTGCAGCAGGCGCCGAGGCATTCCACCTCGAGCCAGCTGAAATCGCCGTTCGCGGTGACGTGGCGCTGATCGCCGATCCGGCTTTCGCAGACCTTCACGAGGTCTTCCGCACCGCGCAGCCGGCAGGGCGTCGTGCCGCACAACTGCACGAAGAACCGACCGACCGGCTCCAGATTGTACATCGTGTAGAAGGTGGCGACCTCGAGCACGCGGATATAGGCCATGCCCAACATGTCCGCGACATATTCGATCGCGGCCTTGGGCAGCCAATATTGATGCTGTTCCTGCGCGCGCCACAGCAGCGGAATCACCGCCGAGGCCTGACGGCCTTCGGGATAACGCGCGATCACGGTCTTGGCCCAAGCGAGATTCTCCGCGTCGAACGCGAAGCTCGCGGGCTGGATCGCCTCGGGTGCCAGTCTGCGGACGGCCATGCCTTGTTTCCTCAACGCCCCGCCGATCCTTCGATCAGCGGTCCACTTCCCCGAACACGATGTCGAGCGATCCCAGCACGGCGGAAACGTCCGCCAGCATGTGACCGCGACACATGAAATCCATCGCCTGCAGATGCGCGAAACCCGGAGCGCGGATGCGGCAGCGATAGGGCTTGTTGCCGCCGTCCGAGATCAGGTGCACGCCGAATTCGCCCTTCGGAGCCTCCACCGCGGCATAGACTTCGCCGGCCGGCACATGGAAGCCCTCGGTGTAGAGCTTGAAGTGATGGATGAGCGCTTCCATCGAGCGCTTCATTTCGTTGCGCTTGGGCGGGAACACCTTCCCGTCCTTGGTGGAAAACGGTCCCTGCCCTTCCGGCGAACGCAGCGCGGCGCAGCACTGCTTCATGATGCGCACCGACTGGCGCATCTCTTCCATGCGGATGCAGTAGCGGTCGTAGCAGTCGCCGTTCTTGCCGATCGGAATGTCGAAATCGAGTTCCTCGTAGCACTCGTAGGGCTGCGACTTGCGCAGATCCCACGGCGCGCCGGAG
>CAYNUN010000463.1:0-1845 GCA_964400345.1 uncultured Methylobacteriaceae bacterium | reverse complement strand
TTCCGCGCTTTCGGGCAACTCGGTCCGCATGCGGTCGAGTTGGCCCATCTTGCGCAGGAATTCCTTGTGTCCGTTGACGCCCACGCCGAGCGCGATGCGCGCCGTGCCGATATTGGACGAGTGGATGAAGACTTCGGGGACCGTGAGCACGCGGTTCTGCGCGTGGAAGTCGCCGATGGAGAATTTGCCGTAGCGGAGCGCCGAACGGGCGTCGAGCGTGGAATTGATGTTGAACTTGCCCGAGTCGAGCCCCATCGCCGTGGTCAGGGCCTTGAAGGTCGACCCCATTTCATAGACGCCGACCATGATCCGGTTGATGCGGTCGGGCGCGAGTGCGTCCACCGGATTGTTCGGGTCGAAATCCGGCAGCGACACGAGCGAGATGACCTCGCCCGTCTTCACGTCGAGGATCATGCCCGCCGTCGCCTTCGCCTTGAACTTCTCCATGCTCTTGGCGAGTTCGTCGCGCAGCGCATGCTGGGCGCGCAGGTCGATGGAGAGCCGGACGGGCTTCAGATCGGCGGCGGTGATGTTGAAGCCCGCGCCGTTGAGATCGGCGAGGCCGAGATTGTCGATGTATTTCTCGATCCCCGCGATGCCGACATTGTCGACATTGGCGAAACCGAGAACATGAGCGGCGGCCATGCCGTTCGGATAGACGCGCTTGTGTTCGGGCAGGAAGCCGACGCCGGGCAGGCCGAGGCGATGCACTTCCTGCTGCTGCCGGGGCGTGATCTCGCGCTTGACCCAGACGAAGCCCTTCCGCGACCCCAGCTTCTCGCGCAATTCGCGCGAGTCGAGATCCGGCAGCACCGCCGTCAACAGTTCCACCGCCTCGTCCTTGTCGACGATACGTCGCGGCTCGGCGAAGACGGAGACGGTCCGGATGTCGGTCGCGAGCACGACGCCGTTGCGGTCCACGATGTCCGGCCGCGCGGCGGAAATCGACTCGCCCGCCGCGCGGCGCAGCGATTGCGGGCTGTCCGGCACCAGGGCGAGCTGGACGAGCCGCCCCGCGATCACGGCATAGATCGAAAAGAAGACGAGACCGACGATGACGAGCCGCCGACCGCTGCGGTCCATCCGCATCCTGAAGAGCGACGCGACGATGCCCGTGAAAGCCCGGCCGAAACCGCGCTTGCGGTGCCGTTCGTCGAGATCCGTGCGCTCGATGAGGGGCTCCGTCATGGCTGCGTCGACGGCCTCCGGATGGAGGGGGCGCGGCCGTCGCCGCTGCGCGGAGCGGCCGGAGTGCCCGTGATGTCGAGAAGGCCGAGAGCTTCGAGCTTGCCCGCGATCGCGTCCGCCTTCGGGGGGCGCTGCGGCAGTTCGGACCAGCGCACCATCTGCTGCACCGACATCGGGCGAAGGTCGGAATGAGCGTCGGCGAGCGCCTGCACGCGGTCGGGGCGGTTCACATATTGCCACTCGGCCTTGAGCACCGCGATCGCGTCCTTTTCGCGATGAATATGCGATTTCAGCTTCGCGACCTGTTCGGCGAGCAGGATCGAGTCGTATTTGACGCGGTAGGCGTAGACCGCCGAGCCGATCAGCATGACGAGCGAGAGCAAAGTGAGGAGCCGCTTCATCGCCGCGTCCTCTCGGTCCGCGGCGCGGCCGCGCTGCGCTCGACCGCCCGCAGCTTGGCGGAGCGGGCGCGGGGATTCGAGCGCAGTTCCTCCTCGCCGGCCGTCACCGCCTTGCGGGTGACGACGGCGAAGGTCGGTTCCTCGGAGGCGGCGGCCGGCGCATGGCGCGACGGACCCGCGGTCCGCCCCGTCCGATCGGCCATGAAGCGTTTGACGATCCGATCTTCGAGCGAATGGAACGTCACCACCACAAGAC
>CAYNUN010000462.1:0-1856 GCA_964400345.1 uncultured Methylobacteriaceae bacterium | reverse complement strand
ACGGCCCGGCCTGGAAGGCGCTGATCGAGGAAGAATTCGGCGACGGCATCATGTCGGCGATCGACTTCGACATCACGATCGACCGCCGGCCGAACCCGAAGGGCGACCGGGTGGAGTTCCACATGTCGGGCAAGTTCCTGCCGTACAAATACTACGGCAACGAGCAGGGCATTCAGGATTACGGCTTCAAGGAAGTCTGAGACGGGGGGGTCGCGACGGCGGCCGTTCGCGCTGCGGAAAAGGACTGCAGCGTGATCGGAAGCATCGCGCGACCCCTCATCCGGCCCTTCGGGCCACCTTCTCCCGCAAGGGGGAGAAGGGCGCCGATTCCGACCGGCGCAGTTCGGTTCAGCGAATTGCCGAGGAAGAGGCCCCGCGACCTCCGCCGCGGAACGGGCTATACGGACGGGCGCTCCCTTGGGGCGCCCGTTTTCCGTTGCGAGTGCCATGATGCCCAAGACCGTCGCCGTCATCGGATCCGGCCCCGCAGGCCTGATCGCCGCCGAACGCCTCGCGGGCGACGGCTTCGCCGTGACGGTGTTCGACCGCATGCCGTCGCCGGGCCGGAAATTCCTCCTCGCGGGCCGCGGGGGTCTCAATCTCACGCATACGGAGCCTTACGAGGAGTTCCTGGGCCGATATGCCGAAGCCGCGCCGCTCCTGCGCCGGATGATCGACGGCTTTAGGCGGGAGGATCTCGTCGATTGGGTCGAGGACCTCGGCGAAGAGACCTTCGAGGGCACGAGCGGGCGCGTGTTCCCGCGGAGCTTCAAGGCGTCGCCGCTGCTCAGGAAATGGCTCGGACGGCTCGACGGGCTCGGCGTGCGCTTCGCGCTGCGGCGACGCTGGACGGGCTGGACGGCGGACGGTGCGCTGCGGTTCGAAGGGCCGGAGGGCGAGGAGATCGTCCGCGCCGACGCCGTGCTGCTCGCGCTCGGCGGAGCGAGCTGGCCGCGCATGGGATCGGACGGCGCTTGGACGACGATCCTCGCGGAGAAGGGCGTGCCGATCGCGCCCCTGAGAGCCTCGAATATGGGCTTCGACGTCGCCTGGTCGGCGATCATGCGGGAGAAATTCGCGGGCGAGCCGATCAAGCGCGCCTTCTTCTCCCATGCGGGACGCGGCGTGAAGGGCGAGGCGGTGGTGACCGCGGAGGGGCTCGAAGGCGGCGCGATCTATGCGCTGTCCGCGCCGCTGCGCGAGACCATCGCGGCGGAGGGCTCGGCGGAACTGCGCATCGATCTGAGGCCCGACATGGCGGAGGAGAGGCTGGCCGAACGACTCGCGACCCCGCGCGGAAAGGCCTCGCAGGCGACCTTCCTGCATCGGGCGGCGGGGTTGTCGGCCGTCGGCGTCGCGCTGATGCGGGAGAGCGGCGGAGGACCGCTGCCCGGCGACGCGAAGGCTCTGGCGCGGCTGGTGAAGTCGGTGCCGATCAGGATCGCCGGGGCGCGGCCGATCGAACGCGCGATCTCGACGGCGGGAGGCGTGCGGTTCGAGGCGGTGGACGACGGGCTGATGCTGAAGGCGCTGCCGGGCGTATTCGTCGCCGGCGAAATGCTGGATTGGGAAGCGCCGACGGGCGGCCATCTGCTGACGGCCTGTTTCGCGACGGGCGTGCGGGCGGCGAAGGGGATTTCGGAGGCGGTGGGCGGTAGGGAGTAGGCGGTGGGCGGTGGGCGGTGTGTTTTGTCCGTCATGCCCGCGCATGCGGGCATCCACGACTTTCGGCCGGTCGTAACCTTCCCGTGTCATCCCGGCCGGAGCGCAGCGGAGAGCCGGGACCCAGAGAGCGGTCCGACCGCCTCATGGGTCCCGGGTTCGCTTCGCGCCCCGGGATGACACGGGAGGTCTCG
>CAYNUN010000461.1:0-1863 GCA_964400345.1 uncultured Methylobacteriaceae bacterium | reverse complement strand
CATGGCCAACAAAATGCTCATCGACGCGTCGCATCCGGAAGAGACCCGGGTCGTCGTCGTCCGCGGTAACCGGATCGAAGAATTCGATTTCGAAGCCGCCGACAAGAAACAGCTCCGCGGCAACATCTATCTCGCCAAGGTCACCCGCGTGGAGCCGTCGCTTCAGGCGGCCTTCGTGGAATACGGCGGCAACCGCCACGGCTTCCTCGCCTTCAGCGAAATTCATCCCGACTACTATCAGATCCCGGTCGCCGATCGTGAAGCGCTGCTTGCCGAAGAGGCGCGCGCCGAACGCGAGGACGACGAGGAGGAGGCCGGCAATCGCGGCTCGCGCCGCCGCACCCGGTCCCGCGCCCGCGGCCGCAAGCCCGACGCTTCGGTGAGCGAAGATGCGGCCGAAGGCGACGCGGAAGCCAAGGATACGGTCGCGGCCTCCGGCGACGAGCCGTCCGCCGACGCTTCCGACGCCGACGCCGCCGACCGCGACGATGAGCATGACGACGAGCACGCCGAAGAGGACGTCGTCGAGCAGGTCGGCTCCGAAGACGCGATGGAGGAGGTTCCGGAGCGTCGCCGCAGCTCGCGCCGCCAGTACAAGATCCAGGAGGTCATCAAGCGCCGCCAGATCCTGCTGGTTCAGGTCGTGAAGGAGGAGCGCGGCAACAAGGGCGCGGCCCTCACCACCTATCTGTCCCTCGCGGGCCGTTATTCGGTGCTGATGCCGAATACGGGCCGGGGCGGCGGCATTTCGCGCAAGATCACCAATGCGGTCGACCGCAAGCGTCTGAAGGCGGTCGCCTCCGAGCTCGAGGTTCCGAACGGGATGGGCATCATCCTGCGGACCGCGGGCGCGTCGCGCACCAAGCCGGAGATCAAGCGCGACTTCGACTATCTGATGCGCCTGTGGGAGAACGTCCGTGAACTGACGCTCCAATCGACCGCGCCCGCCCTCGTCTATGAGGAAGGCTCGCTCGTGAAGCGGTCGATCCGCGACCTCTACAACAAGGACATCGACGAAGTGATGGTCGCCGGAGACGGCGCCTACAAGGACGCCAAGGACTTCATGCGCATGCTCATGCCGAGCCATGCGAAGAACGTGAAGACCTATCGCGAGCCGCAGCCCCTCTTCGCCCGTTACGGGATCGAAGCGCAACTCGACGCGATGTTCTCCAATCAGGTCACGCTGAAGTCCGGCGGCTATCTCGTCATCAACCAGACCGAAGCGCTGGTCTCGATCGACGTGAACTCCGGCCGCGCCACGCGCGAGCACAATATCGAGGACACCGCCTTCAAGACCAATCTGGAGGCGGCCGACGAGGTCGCCCGCCAGCTTCGTCTGCGCGATCTCGCGGGTCTCGTCGTCATCGACTTCATCGACATGGACGAGAAGCGCAACGATCGCGCCGTCGAGCGTCGCCTCAAGGAGGCGCTCAAGAACGATCGTGCCCGCATCCAGGTCGGTCGGATCTCGCCCTTCGGCCTGCTCGAAATGTCGCGTCAGCGCATCCGCACGGGCGTGCTCGAAGGCTCGACCGTCGTCTGTCCGCATTGCGCGGGCGTCGGTTTCGTCCGCGCCACGGCGTCGGTCGCGCTGCATGTTCTGCGCGCCGTCGAGGAGCAGCTCATCAAGAGCGCCGCGAACGACCTGATCGTGAAGACCCGCACCGAGGTCGCGCTCTACATCCTCAACCAGAAGCGCGGCCATCTCCGCGCGCTGGAAGACCGTTACGGCGTGAAGCTCACGGTGCTGGCCGACGATTCGAAGACGGGCATGCATGCCTACGCCGTCGAGCGCGGCGAGCCGGCCTCCGGCATCGTTCGCGCGCCCGTCACGACGTTCCCCGTCGAAGAGATCGAGATCGA
>CAYNUN010000460.1:0-1866 GCA_964400345.1 uncultured Methylobacteriaceae bacterium | reverse complement strand
GCCCGCGCCCTCGATGCGGATCATTTCGGACATCTTCGCCTTCACCTCGCAGAAGATGCCGAAATTCAATTCGATCTCGATCTCCGGCTATCACATGCAGGAGGCGGGTGCGACGCAGGATTTGGAGCTCGCCTACACGCTCGCCGACGGCGTCGAATATATCCGCGCGGGCATCGCGGCCGGGCTCTCGGTCGACACTTTCGCGCCGCGGCTCAGCTTCTTCTGGGCGATCGGCATGAATTTCTTCATGGAGGTCGCCAAGCTCCGCGCCGCGCGCCTTCTCTGGACGAAGCTCGTGAAGGGTTTCGACCCGAAAAGCGAGAAGTCGCTGCCGCTGCGCACCCATTCGCAGACGTCGGGCTGGTCGCTGACGGCGCAGGACGTGTTCAACAACGTCATCCGCACGCAGATCGAGGCCATGGCGGCGACGCAGGGCCATACCCAGTCGCTCCATACCAACGCGCTCGACGAGGCGCTGGCGCTGCCCACCGACTTCTCCGCCCGCATCGCGCGCAACACCCAGCTCTTCCTCCAGCAGGAGAGCGGTACGACGCGGATCATCGACCCGTGGGGCGGCTCCTTCTACGTCGAGCGGCTGACGGCCGAACTCGCCGCCAAGGCGTGGGCGCATATCGAGGAGGTCGAACAGCTCGGCGGCATGGCGAAGGCCATCGAGGCGGGCATTCCGAAGCTCCGCATCGAGGAGGCCGCGGCCAAGACGCAGGCGCGCATCGACTCGGGCAACCAGTCCGTCATCGGCGTGAACAAGCATCGCCCGACCGACGAGCGGCCGATCGACGTGCTCAAGGTCGACAATTCCGCCGTGCGCGCGCAGCAGCTCGAAAAGCTGAAGCGGCTCCGCGCCGAGCGGAACGAGGCCGAAGTGCAGTCCGCGCTCGACGCGCTGACCGAAGGCGCGAAGGGGAACGCCAACCTCCTCGACCTCGCCGTGAAGGCCGCGCGGGTCAAGGCGACGGTCGGCGAAATCTCCATGGCGCTCGAGAAGGTCTTCGGCCGCCATCGCGCGGAGATCCGCTCGATCTCGGGCGTCTACAAGCGGGAGGTCGGCACCATGTCGGACGCGGTGAAGCGCGTGCAGGCGCAGGTCGAAGCCTTCGAGGAGAACGACGGCCGCCGTCCGCGCATCCTCGTCGCCAAGATGGGCCAGGACGGGCACGACCGCGGCCAGAAGGTGATCGCCTCGGCCTTCGCCGATCTCGGTTTCGACGTCGATATCGGCCCGCTCTTCGCGACGCCCGCGGAAGCGGCGCGGCAGGCGGTGGACAACGATGTCCACATCGTCGGCGTGTCCTCGCTCGCGGCGGGCCATCTGACGCTCGTCCCCGAACTCAAGGCCGCGCTGGCCGATGCGGGACGGTCGGACATCATGATCGTCGTCGGCGGCGTGATCCCGCCGCAGGATTTCGACGCGCTTTACAAGGCGGGCGCGAGCGCGATCTTCCCGCCGGGCACGGTGATCGCGGATGCGGCGTCGAAACTGCTCGACGAGCTGAACGGACGGCTGGGCTACGCGCAGAAGACGGCGGCGGAGTAGGGGACGCAACGCCCCGACCCCGTCATTGCGAGGAGCGCAGCGGCGCGGCACTCCAAGCCGGGCGTGGAGTGCCTACTCTCCGACCGTCAGCTGGATTGCTTCGCATTCGCTCGCAATTGTGCAGGTTCATTCATTCGCTGATCGGGAAAATCCGAGACCGGTTGCATCTCCTCGAAGCCGACCGGCTATGCGCTTCCCTTCTCCCCTTGCGGGTCGAGCGGCGTGAAGAAAACGCACAGCGTTTTCAGCCGCAAGGGGTGGACCGCCGAAGGCGGGCCGGATGAGGGGTCGCGCGATGCTCGAAATGAACC
>CAYNUN010000459.1:0-1871 GCA_964400345.1 uncultured Methylobacteriaceae bacterium | reverse complement strand
CCTCGTCGTCTCGGGTTTCTCGAAAGTGGAATCGGCGGCGGCCAAGGGCGGAATGCTGGCGCTGATCGAGGCCCCCGAGGGGGCGCCGGACGGTCGTCGGAAGATGCGGTCCGCCGTTCGCCGCGGCCTCCGAGAGGGGCAGCGGACGATACCGATCCTCGACGTCCTCGATTCCGAGGATTTGGGTTTGGCATTGGGGCGGCCACATGTGATACATGCAGCGCTTCTCGTCGGGCCGGCTTCGCGCGCATGCGCCGAGCGGCTGCAGGCCGTGCAGCGCTGGAGGGGCCGCGAGGAACCCGAGGCGCTCGGCCCGGGAGCCCCGCCGGCCGAAGAAGATGACCAACCCGCGAGGACGCGAGCGGAATGACAGATACGAAGAACCCCGGCGACAAGACGTTGCACGTCCCGTCGAAGACGCTCAGCCTGAAGCGTCCCGTCGAACAGGGCGTGGTGCGTCAGAGCTTCTCGCACGGGCGCTCGAAGGCGGTCGTCGTCGAGAAGGTGAAGCGCCGCGTCGTCGGCCCCGAGACCGGCAAGCCCGAAGCGCCCGTCGCCGCGGCTCCCGCCGCGCCGCGGGTCGAAGCGCCGCGTCCCGTCGCTCCCGCTCCCGCATCCGGCCGGGTCGCACCGCCGCCCCCGCCGACGCGCCCCTCCGGCGCGCCCGGGGCAGGGCGCCCGCAGAACACCTCTCGCCCGTCCGGCGTCGTGCTCCGCACGCTCACCGAGGACGAACGCGACGCCCGCGCCATGGCGCTGGTCGAAGCGCGACGTCGCGAAGAGGACGATCGCAAGCGCGCCGAGGTTGAAGCCCGCCAGCGCGCCGAACGCGACGCCCGCGAGGCGGAGGAGCGCGCCGCCGCCGCCGCCCGCAAGCGCGACGAGGAAGAGCGCCACCGCCGGGAAGACGAAGTGCGTCGGCGGTCGGAGGAAGAAGCCCGCCGCCGCCTCGGCGATCAGGCTCCCGCCGCCGCCTCGCCGCCCGGTTCCGCCCCCTCGACGGGTTATGCGGGACGCGGCACCGCGCGTCCGCGCAACCTCAACGACATGGGCGCTCCGCGCCGTCCCGCTTCCGCTCCGGCCTCCGCGGCCGCAGCCGCGCCGGGCGCTCCGCTCGTGCCGCCCGGTCCCACCCGCTCCGCTCCGACCGCCCGTCCCGCCGACGGCGAGGACGAGGACCGCAAGGTCGTACGGCGTCCCGGCATGCCCGCGCGTCCCGCCGTCCCGGCCAAGCCGGAACGGACCAAGGGCGGCGACGAGAAGCGCCGCGGCCGCCTGACCCTGTCTTCCGCGACGGGCGGCGACGACGAGCGCACCCGTTCGGTCGCAGCCTTCCGCCGCCGCGTGCAGCGCCTCAAGGGCGGGGCCTCGAACGAGCCGAAGGAGAAGATCTCCCGCGAAGTGGTCGTCCCCGAGACGATCACCATCCAGGAGCTCGCGAACCGCATGGCGGAACGCGGCGTGGACGTGATCCGCTTCCTCATGAAGCAGGGCCAGATGCACAAGATCACGGACGTGATCGATGCGGACACGGCTCAGATCGTGGCCGAGGAATTCGGCCACACCGTCAAGCGCGTCGCGGAATCCGACGTCGAAGAGGGTCTTTTCGACATCCCGGATTCGGACGAGACGCTTCAGGCGCGTCCGCCCGTGGTCACGATCATGGGCCATGTCGACCACGGCAAGACCTCGCTGCTCGACGCGATCCGCAAGGCCAATGTGGCGGGCGGCGAAGCGGGCGGCATCACCCAGCATATCGGCGCCTATCAGGTCGATTCGCCGCTCGGCGGCCGCATCACCTTCATCGACACGCCCGGCCACGCCGCCTTCACGGCGATGCGAGCCCGCGGCGCGAAGGTCACGGACATCGT
>CAYNUN010000458.1:0-1882 GCA_964400345.1 uncultured Methylobacteriaceae bacterium | reverse complement strand
CAGGAAGCGGCACGGCGAGCGAGAGAAGCAGCCGACGAGAGCATCAACCTCGCCTCGGACTTGCAGACGACGGCGGTCACGCTGCCCTCCGGCTCGCCGTCAACGGCGACCTACACGGCGGCGACCAAGACCATCGAGTTCGGCATTCCGATGGGGCCGATGGGTCCGATGGGACCGCCGGGCCAACGCACGCCGCTGACGGTTGCGTCCACCGCGCCGAACAATGTGGTCGCAACGGCGAACCCCGCCATAACGGCCTACAGCGCCCTTACAAGCTATTCCTTCGTCTCGGGCGGCACCAATACCGGGGCGATGACGTTGGCCGTCAGCGGCCTTCCTGCGCGGCCTATCGTGACAGCGAACGGCACGCCGCTGACCGCCGGGATGGTCACGCCGGGGCAGATGGTCGATGTCGCGTTCGACCCGACGATCAACGCCTTCCGCGTCATCGGCGGCGGCATGGGCGGCGGAACGGGAACGTCGGTCACATTTACGACGGGCGTCTCGCCGCACTCGTCTCCGGTCCTCGGCGACTGGTGGTGGGACACCGCGAACGATGTGCTGTTCGTCTATGCCGACAACGGCACGGGCAGCGCGTGGACGGATGTTTCGACGGCGGGCGCAGGCGCGGCGGGCAACAACTTCACCTCGGCGGCATCACCGCCGTCGTCTCCGAGCGTCGGAGATTGGTGGTGGGACACGGTGAACGATGTCCTGTTCCTCTACGCGACGACGAGCACCGGGAACTCGTGGATCGATGTGTCCACGGCGGGCGGCGGTTCGAGCCGATGGACGGAATCACCGACACCGCCTGCGTCACCGAACCCCGGCGACCGTTGGTTCGACACGTCGACCGACACAGGTTTCGTCTACGTCGCCAGCGCGTCCGCGTGGCTCCAAACATAAGGACCGAACCTCATGGCGTTCCCTTCTTCACCTGCGAACGGTGCAACCTACACGACGCCGAACGGCACGACCTACACCTACAATCAGGCGAAGAACGCTTGGTATGTCACGGGCGGGTCGGGCGGTTCGTCCGTGCCGTCGGCAACGCAGCAGTATCAAATCCTGCAAGCCGATGCGTCTCTGAACTGGCAGCCCTCCAACACGATCTTTTCCGGCAACTACTGAGGAACCCTGAACCATGTCCAACGTCATCCGTCTTCTCCACCGTCTCACGGGCGTTGCGGGTTCGCCCGGCTCCGTCCAGCCCTCGGGCGTTGTCGCCGTGAACTTCGCGCCTTCCGGTACGCCGGAACTCTGGGCCTCCGACGGCTCCGCGTGGAAGCAGCTTAACCCGGCGGGTTCCGTTCCCTTCGCGACGGGTGCCGATGTTCTGACCGGGACCAGCACCACGACGGCGGTCACGCCGAAGGCGCTCGCCGACTCGTCCGTCGCCACGTCGTCGGGCATCGCCGATGCGGGCAAGTTCATCAAGCTGGACGCCAACGGCAAGATCGACACCTCGGTGCTCTCGGTCGATGCGATGGAGTTCAAGAGCACCGTCCTGCCCTCTGCCGCAGCCCCTGCGAGCCCGAATAAGGGTGACGTGTACCTAATTAGCGCCGACGGCACGATGGGCGCAGGTTGGACCGGGGCGACCGGTACCGCGATGCGCACGGGCGACCAACTGATCTGGGATGGTTCCGCTTGGCAGATCGTAGGCGGCGCGCAGATCGACCCTTCGGCCTACCTGCCTCTTGCCGGTACTGCGGGCGCTGTCGGCGCCGCAATGGCTTCGGGCGCGGTCATCACGATGAACCCCGCCGCCGCGGGCAACACCGTCATCGACGCGGCGGGCGGTGCAGTCACCAACGCAGTCATCAACTGCGGCACGTTCTGAGGTGGGGGCTTCGGCCCCCATCACCTCTTCCCCCTAGAT
>CAYNUN010000457.1:0-1886 GCA_964400345.1 uncultured Methylobacteriaceae bacterium | reverse complement strand
TGCCGACCACGCTCGTGATCACGCCGATCACCGCGAGCGCGATGAGCTTGGCCTCCACGGCCGCCGCGAAGACGTACCATTTCGCGAAGAACCCCGCGAGCGGCGGGATGCCCGCCAGCGAGAACAGCAGCATCGCGAAGACGAAGGCCATGAACGGGTTCGTCCGCCCGAGCCCCGCGAGATCGTCGATATGCTCGACATATTCGCCCGAGCGCTTCATCGCGAGCACGACGGCGAAGGAACCGAGCGTCATCACGAGATAGATCGCCATATAGGTCGCGACGCCCTGCACGCCCGTCTGCGTCCCCGCCGCGAGCCCGACCAGCGCGAAGCCGACATGCCCGATCGAGGAATAGGCGAGCAGGCGCTTCACGTTCGTCTGACCGATCGCCGCGAAGGAACCGAGCGCCATGGAGGCGATGGCGAGGAAGGCCACGATCTGCTGCCATTGCGGCATGATGCCGGGGAAGGCCGTCATCACCACGCGCACGAGCAGCGCCGTCGCGGCGATCTTCGGCGCGGCGGCGAACAGCGCCGTCACCGGCGTCGGCGCGCCCTCATAGACGTCCGGCGTCCACATATGGAACGGCACGGCGGAGATCTTGAAGGCGAGGCCCGCGAGCACGAAGACCAGCCCGAAGATCGCGCCCGTCCCCGCCTCGCCCTGCAGCGCCTTGGCGATGCCCTGGAAGGAGACCGTGCCCGTGAAGCCGTAGACCAGCGACGCGCCGTACAGCAGCATGCCCGACGACAGCGCCCCGAGGACGAAATATTTCAGGCCCGCTTCGGTCGACCGCACGTCGTCGCGCCGGATCGCGGCGATGACGTAGAGCGCGAGGCTCGACAATTCGAGGCCGAGATAGACGGCGATCAGGTCGTTCGCCGAAATCATCAGCATCATGCCGAGGGTCGAGAGCAGCACCAGGATCGGGAATTCGAACTGATGCACCTTCTCCTTGCGCATGTAGTCGCCCGACATGCCCAAGGCGACGGCCGCGCCGATCAGCATCGCCGTCTTCATGAAGCGGGCGAAGCCGTCCACCACGAAGGAGCCGTTGAAGGTGGTCACGCGGCCCGCGGGCTGCAGGATCACGAGCACGGCGGCGACGGCGATCAGCCCCAGCGCGGCGGCGGTGACGACGCCCGTGGAACGATCGCCCCGGAAGGCCCCGTAAAGCACGAGGACGAGGACGCCCAGCGCGAGGATCAGCTCCGGAAGCGCGGGCCCGAGGGCGGGTACGGCGGCGACGGTCGACGACATCGGGACTGACCTCAGGGAGCGAACGCGGCGGTCTTGACGACCGCATCCGCGGCCGCCTGCGCGGATTTCAGGAGCGCCTCGGTGGACGGGGCGAAGACGTCGAGGATGGCGCCGGGCTGCACGCCGTACCAGATCGTCAGGACGACGAGCGGCAGCAGCAGCGCCGCCTCGCGCATCGTGAGATCGGGAATGGCCTTCAATTCGGGCTTTTCGAGCTTCCCGAACACCACCCGCGCATAAAGCCAAAGCGCGTAGCAGGCCGAGAGCACCACGCCCGTCGTGGCGATCGCCGCCACCCAGGTATTGGCCCGGAAGGCGCCGAGCAGCGTCAGGAACTCGCCCACGAAGCCCGAAGTCCCCGGCAGGCCGACATTGGCCATGGTGAACACCATGAACACCGTCGCATAGACGGGCATCCGGTGCACGAGACCGCCATAGGCCTTGATCTCGCGGGTATGCATCCGGTCGTAGATCACGCCGACGCAGAGGAAGAGCGCGCCCGACACGATCCCGTGCGAGATCATCTGGAACATCGCGCCCTGAATGCCCTGCGGCGTGAGCGTGAACAGCCCCATCGTCACGAAACCCATATGGGCGACCGACGAATAGGCGATCAGCTTCTTGA
>CAYNUN010000456.1:0-1889 GCA_964400345.1 uncultured Methylobacteriaceae bacterium | reverse complement strand
GATCCAGCCTTCGGCCTCTTCGAGGATCTCTTCTTCGGCGGCATGAACGGAAAGGACGACGCCGTCGTCGCCGATCCTCAGCGATATGTCGGCTGCCGGCGCAAGTTGCTCCGCGAAACCGAGCCCGGTTCTCTCGCCCGCCGCACCTTCACGCTTCGCCACGCTCGTCACCGAATTCGAACGAGCCCGGGAGTAGGGCCGCATCGTCGGCGGCAAGGCTCCGAGACGTATCTATCCGATTTGTCGTCGAGGTCTAGAGCGACACGTGACGAAGAAGATCCTGCGCATCGAGCGCGCAGAGATCGGCGTCGACTCGCCCGCTCAGGGCCGGGTCGCGTTCGAAGGCGCGGCCTCCGACCATCACCACGATCCCGCGATTGAGCGAGGCGCGCCTGACCGAGCGGATGAGGCGGGCCAGATCCTCCGACACCGCTTCGCGGCTGAGCCCGAAGCCGATCATCGAAAAATGGCCCGAACGCACGGTGTCGATAATTTCCGCACCGTCGGATCGAAAAAGCGTCGAGCCGGTCCAGCCTTCGCGGCGGAGAAGATCGTCGACCACGAGAATGCCCAGCGTGTGCTGGTCGCCGGGCGCGGGCGCGAGCAGCGCGGCCCGCGCGGGCCGCGAGGCCGCAAGCCGCGGGGGCACGATGCGGCCTTCCTCGAGGACCAATTGCTCGAGCCGCATCGAGGCGAGGCTGACATCCGCGAAGCCCAAGGCGTCGGTCTCCCAGCAGGTGCCGAGAAGACGCGCCGCGGGCGCGACGAGATCGAGAAGAAGCGCCTTCGAGGAGACGCCGCGTTCGCGCATCCCCTTCAGAAAGAGGCGGGACAATTCGAGATCCGGATCCTGAACGAGGCTGAACAGCGTCCGCACGTCGTCGACGCCGATCCGGTCCGGATCGATGCGCGGCGCGTCGCCGTAATGCGCGAACAATTCGGGCAGGACGGAGCTGCGGATCGTGCGGATGATGTCGCGAAATCGATCGGGGCCGGATCCGTACGGGATCGGAGGGCCGCGTGTTTCGCCGTCGAGCTCCGCGGGCTTGCGCTCACGCCCGGACTCAAGGCCGATCATCCCATCCCCCCATCTCCGGCATCCGCGCAGAAGCGGCCGTCCGAAGCCGGTCGAAGCCATCGTCGCTTCCGATGCTCGACCATGGCGAGAGGATACGCCGATGCCGCGGAACTGCAACTGTGCCGTACCGCATTCGTAGGCTAAGGCGAAAGGCCTGTAAATCAAGACTGACGTCAGGATAAATTGACACTTGATCGAGTCGGGCTTTAGGATCGCCTCTCGGGATGGGAGGGTCGTGATGACGACTCGGACGAACAAGGGTCCGCAGAAGGCCCTTTACAGCGCGGAAGAGCGGGCCAGACGCGACGCATCGCGGTGGACGCTCGTCCAGGGCGTGCTCGCCCCGTTCCAGTTCCTCGTGTTCCTCGTCAGCCTCGGGCTGGTGCTGCGCTGGCTCGCCACGGGCGAAGGCCTGTTCGCGGCGAACGCCTCCGTGATCCTGAAGACCTTCGTGCTCTACGCGATCATGGTGACGGGCTCGATCTGGGAGCACGACGTCTTCGGCAAATGGCTCTTCGCTCCCGCCTTCTTCTGGGAGGACGTGGTGAGCATGGGCGTCATCGCCCTGCATACGGCCTATCTCGTCGCCGCCTTCGCCGATCTCCTCGCCCCGCGGGAGCTGATGCTTCTCGCGCTCGCCGCCTATGCGGTCTACGTGATCAACGCCGCCCAGTTCCTGTGGAAGCTGCGCATGGCCCGCCTCGATGCGGGCCGCGACGCGGAGTTCGCACGATGAACGCCCCCGCGCTCCTCTCGCGGGCTCCCGGCACGGGCTGCGACCGCCCCGTTCTGCAGCAGCGCGGCCAGCGCG
>CAYNUN010000455.1:0-1891 GCA_964400345.1 uncultured Methylobacteriaceae bacterium | reverse complement strand
CTTCCCGCTCTCGGATTGGACCGAATTCGACGTGTGGGACTATATCCGCGCCGAGGACATCCCCGTCGTGCCGCTCTACTTCGCCAAGGAGCGCCCCGTGGTGAAGCGTGCGGGCACGCTGATCATGGTCGATGATCCCGCCCGCATGGTCTTCGAGCCCGGCGAACGGGCCGAACTGCGCAAGGTGCGCTTCCGCACGCTCGGCTGCTGGCCGCTGTCCGGCGCGGTGGAGAGCGAGGCTGAGACGCTCGACGAGATCATCGCCGAGATGCGCGCCGCCCGCGTCTCCGAGCGGCAGGGCCGTCTGATCGATACCGACGAGGCCGCCTCGATGGAGAAGAAGAAGCGGGAGGGCTATTTCTGATGGACGCCGATGCGACCCGCCCCTCCGACGGAGGCCTCCTCCGCTTTCTCACCTGCGGTTCGGTGGACGACGGCAAGTCCACGCTGATCGGCCGTCTGCTGCACGACACGCGCCAGGTGCCGACGGACCGCATGGCCGCCGTCGAGAAGGACAGCCGTCGCCACGGCACGACCGGCGAGGACGTCGATCTCGCGCTGCTCGTCGACGGTCTCGAAGCCGAGCGCGAGCAGGGCATCACCATCGACGTCGCGCATATCTATTTCTCGACGCCGCGTCGCGCCTTCATCGTCGCCGATACGCCGGGCCACGAACAATACACCCGGAACATGGCGACGGGGGCCTCGGAATCCGATCTGGCGATCATCCTGGTCGATGCGCGCAAGGGCATTCTCACTCAGACGCGCCGCCACGCCACGATCTGCGCCCTGCTCGGGCTTCGCCACATCGTGCTCGCCGTGAACAAGATCGATCTCGTCGGCCATGACGAGGCGGTCTTCAGACGCATCGTCGACGAGTTCGGCGACTTCGCGTCGAAGATCGGGCTCACGGGAATCGTGCCGATTCCGCTCTCCGCCCGCTACGGCGACAACGTCGCGAACCCCTCCGCCTCCATGCCCTGGTATCGGGGTCCGACCCTGCTCGATCATCTCGAGACCGTGGACGTGTCGCATGATGCGGCGGATGCGCCCTTCCGCATGTCGGTGCAATGGGTCAACCGCCCGCATGCCGATTTCCGCGGCTTCGCGGGCACCATCGCTTCGGGCCGCGTTCGCGTCGGCGACGAAGTCGCCGTGCTGCCCTCCGCCCGCACCACCCGCATCGCCCGGATTCTCGGCCCCGACGGCGAGCACGACGCCGCAGAGGCGGGGGAAGCCGTCACGCTCACATTCGCCGACGAGGTCGACGCCGCCCGCGGCGACCTCGTGGCTCCCGTCCGCGCGCGTCCCATGGTGGCCGACCAGTTCGCCGCCTGCCTCGTCTGGATGACCGACGAGCCGCTGCTGCCGGGCCGTTCCTATCTCCTGCGCATCGGCGACGCCTGGGTGCCCGCGAGCGTCACGGGCCTGAAATACCGGCTCGACGTCGACACGCAGGCGCATGCGGCGGCGAAAAGCCTCGGTTTGAACGCCATCGGCGAGGTGAACGTCGCCACCGGCCGCCCGATCGCCTTCGATCCCTATGCCGAGAACCGCGCGACGGGCGGCTTCATCCTCGTCGACCGCTTCACCAACGCCACCGCTGCGGCGGGCATGATCCTGCATCCGCTGCGCCGCGCCACCAATATCCATCACGAGGCGACCTCGGTGGAGAAGGCGGCGCGCGCCGCGCTCAAGGGCCAGAAGCCCGCCTGCATCTGGTTCACGGGTCTATCGGGTTCCGGCAAATCGACCGTCGCCAAGGCGTTGGAGAAGAAGCTCCACGCGGCCGGCAAGCACACGATGCTGCTCGACGGGGACAATCTTCGACACGGGCTCACCAAGGATCTCGGCTTCACCGACGTCGACCGGGTGGAGAACATCCGCCGCG
>CAYNUN010000454.1:0-1894 GCA_964400345.1 uncultured Methylobacteriaceae bacterium | reverse complement strand
GAACCCGCCCACGACGTCGAGCCCGCCCTCGGTGGTGCGCTCCTCGCGCTTTTCCGGCACGAGACAGGCCGCATGCGGCATGACCCCGAGCGCGATGCGGACCATCTCGTCCGTCGCGGCCATTTCGAAATTCAGCGGCTTGGAGATTTCGAGCTTCAGCCGCGCCATGTCGTCGTCGCGGATATGGCGACGGTCTTCACGCAGATGCGCTGTTATGCCGTCGGCCCCGGCCTCGATCGCCAACAGCGCCGCACGCACCGGGTCGGGAGCCGTGCCGCCGCGCGCATTGCGCACCGTGGCGACGTGATCGACATTGATGCCGAGGCGGGGCTGCGTCGCCATCGCGGTCAGACCTTCAGGTTGCGGCTGCCGGGCTTCACGGGCGGGATCGCCGCGAGTTCCGGAGGCAGCGCGTCGGGGCTGTAGTTCGGGATGTCGAGCGAAGCCAAGGCCACCAGCGGCACGCCGAGATCGGCCTTGCCGCCCGAGCGGTCGATCAGACAGGCCGCGCCCACGATCTCGCCGGGATATCCGGCGATCGCCGCGATGCATTCGCGCGACGACAGGCCCGTCGTCACGATGTCCTCGACCACGAGAACCCGCTCGCCCCGTTCGATCGAAAAGCCGCGACGCAGCTGGAAACGGCCTTCCTCGCGCTCGACGAAGACGGCGCGGCAGCCGAGCTGGCGGGCCGTCTCGTAGCCCGGAACGATGCCGCCGACCGCGGGCGAAACCACGACGTCGATCCGGCCGAGCCGGGCCGTGACCTTCTCCGCAAGCGCGCGACAGAGCGTCTCCGTCCGCTTCGGATCCTGGAAGACGAACATCTTCTGCAGGAACACGGAGCTGCGCAGTCCCGAGGACAGGATGAAATGGCCTTCGAGCAAGGCGCCCGCAGCGCGGAATTCGGCGAGAACGTCTTCGGAAGTCATCATCGGAGAACCCTTCGGGCGCCGACCGCCCCTTTCTTCGACATGCGACGGCGACGCTGCGCGGTCAACCCCGCCGGGCGCCGCATCAACCGTTGACGCGCTCCACGCGGCTGACGACGGGTTTCGTCTTCAGCTGGCCGATGATCGCGTTGAGATGTTTCAGATCCCAGACCTCGATGTCGATGACCATCTCGCGGAAATCCTGCGAACGGCCGGTGATCGAGATCGAGTCGATATTGCCGTCGTTCTCACCCACCACGGCCGCGATCTGGGCGAGCGTGCCGGGCTCGTTGATCGCCGTCACCGCGATCTGTGCGGGGAAACGGTGGCGCTCGGCGTCCTCGATGTCCCATCGCACGTCGAGCCAGCGCTCCGGCTGATCGTCGAAGGCCGTCAAGGCGGGCGACTGGATCGGATAGATCGTGATGCCTTCGCCCTTGGTCAGAATGCCCACGATGCGGTCGCCCGGCACCGCGCCGCCGTTGGGAGCGAACTGGACGGGCAGATCCCCGTCGAGGCCCCGGATCGGGATGGAGCGGCGCTCGTCGTCCTGCTCGGCTCCGGGCACCTTGAAGACCAGACCTTCGGCCTGCCGGATCCCGAACCAGCCGCGACCGCCCTTGTCGGGCGCCGGCCCCGCCGCACGCTCGATCTTGTAGTCGGGATAGACCGCCTTCACGACGTCGCCGGAGAAGATTTCTCCGCGGCCCACGGCGGCGAGCACGTCGTCGAGCGAGGTGCGGGCGAGGCGCGGCAGCGCCGCCTTCAGCTTGTCGTCCGCATAGGTCTTGCCCGCGCGCTCGAAGGCCCGCTCGACGATGCGACGGCCCAAACCCGCATATTGCTTGCGCACCGCGGTCCGGGTCGCGCGGCGGATGGCGGAGCGCGCCTTGCCGGTGACGGCGATCGATTCCCAGGCCGCCGGCGGCACTTGGCCTTGAGCTCGCACGATCTCGACCTCG
>CAYNUN010000453.1:0-1905 GCA_964400345.1 uncultured Methylobacteriaceae bacterium | reverse complement strand
CCGCATTTCTGGGCGCTGGCGCTGGTGAAATCGGCCGATTACGAGCGCGCCGGCGTGCCCATGCTGCCCGTGGTGGCGGGCGAGGACGCGACGCGGCTTCAGATCCTGCTCTACACGCTCGTGCTGGCGCCTTTCGCGCTGTTGCCCGTGTTCATGGGTTTCGGCGGGCTCGCTTATCTCGCGACGGCCTCGATCACGGGCGCGATGATGATCCGGGACGCCGTCCGCGTCTATCGGATCCGCGAGGGCGCGGAGGCGAACAAGGCCGCGATGCGGCTCTTCGGCTTCTCGATCCTGTACCTGTTCCTTCTCTTCGCCGTGCTGCTCGCCGAGCTCGTCCTGCCGCTTCCGGGCGCGGGGGCGCTTCTCGGACTCATGGGGCTCTGACATGGCGAAACCGGAAACGCCCGCGAACGGTGAAGACGGCATCGACTTCGATCAGGAGCAGCGCCGCCGTCGGCGCTCCCGGTCGATCGCCCTCGGCTTCATCCTCGCCGGTCTCGTGCTGCTGTTTTATGTCGTCACCCTCGCCAAACTGGGCCCCGACGTGATGATCAGGCCGCTTTGACATGACCGACGAACGCGCTCCTCTCCCGACGGATTCTGCGCGCAAGATGCGCAAGACGATGTTCGCCTGCCTCGGTATCGTGGGCACGATGACGGGCATGGCCTTCGCGGCCGTGCCGCTCTACGATCTGTTCTGCCGTGTCACGGGCTTCGGCGGCACGCCGATGGTCGCCGAAAAGGCGCCCACGCGGGTCTCCGAAACGCTCTATACGGTGCGCTTCGATGCGAATGTCGCGCCGGGCCTGCCGTGGAAGTTCGAACCCGAAACGCCCTATGTCGAAGTGCGCGCGGGCGAGACGATCACGGTATTCTACAAGATCCGGAACACCGCGCCCGTCGAGACGACGGGCATGGCGACGTTCAACGTTTCGCCGAACCAGATGGGCGGTTGGTTCAACAAGCTGCAATGCTTCTGCTTCAACGAGCTGACGTTGAAGCCGGGCGAAACCATGGACGCTCCGGTCGTCTTCTTCGTGGATCCGGCCCTGCCCGAGAACCGCGAGCTGGAGCGGATCCGAACGATCACCTTGTCCTACACTTTCTTTCCTGCCAAAGGGTCGGCCAAGCCTCTCGCCGAGGTGAAGACCGGGACCCCGAAGGCGCCCGAACTGTAAGCCCCGGGGGCCGCATCGCACGCGAGTTCGATGCGGGAGGGGATCGGAGACCGATACGATGGCCGACGCGCACAGCAAGAACCACGATTACCATATCGTCGACCCGAGCCCTTGGCCGTTCGTCGGCTCGCTCAGCGCCTTCGTGATGGCGGTCGGCGCCGTCATGTGGATGAAGGCGATGACGCTCGGCGGCGTGAAGGCCGGCCCGGTGCTCTTCGGCGCGGGCTTCATCGGCGTGCTCTACACCATGGCTTCCTGGTGGTCGGACGTGACCCGCGAGGCGGAGCAGGGCGGCTATCACACCCGCGTGGTGCAGATCAGCCATCGCTACGGCATGATCATGTTCATCGCCTCCGAGGTGATGTTCTTCGTGGCGTGGTTCTGGGCCTATTTCGACGTGAGCCTGTTCGCCGGCGAGGCGCAGCAGTTCACGCGCGCGGAATTCACGGGCGGCACTTGGCCGCCGAAGGGCATCGAGGTCTTCGACCCTTGGCATCTGCCGCTGCTCAACACGCTGATCCTGCTGACTTCGGGAACGACGATCACTTGGGCGCATCACGCGTTGCTGCACAACGACCGTGAAGGTCTGAAGTGGGGCCTGATCCTCACCTGCATCCTCGGTGCGGTGTTCAGCATCGTGCAGGTCTACGAGTATCAGCACGCGACCTTCGCCTTCAAAGGTCATATCTACGGCGCGACCTTCTATATGGCGACCGGCTTCCAC
>CAYNUN010000452.1:0-1909 GCA_964400345.1 uncultured Methylobacteriaceae bacterium | reverse complement strand
CAGC
The DNA here is from genome assembly GCA_964400345.1 of uncultured Methylobacteriaceae bacterium. Taxonomy (GTDB): domain Bacteria; phylum Pseudomonadota; class Alphaproteobacteria; order Rhizobiales; family Beijerinckiaceae; genus JAIXZO01. The sequence continues at coordinate 1,905 of CAYNUN010000452.1, read as the reverse complement.
CACTGCATGATGTCCTCGCCCGAGATTTCGGGGAGCTGGATGTCCATGAGAATCAGATCGGGCCGATGGCGGCGCGCGAGATCCATCGCGTCATGGCCGTTCGCCGTCTTCAGCGTCACATAGCCGTGCGCCTCCAACAGATCGTTGAAGAGCTTCATGTTGAGCTCGTTGTCTTCGACGATCAGAACGGTCTTCGCCATGGCCCCACCCGAGCGCGGCGCGCTCGCTTGCATGTGAATCGAGGGATATAAAGCTTAGAGATTGAAGAAACACAAACTCGGAGCGTGCGATGGCCCGACCGAACGAGCGCGAGGCGGCGGAGGAGATCGGCATCCGCGCGCTGGGCTTCCTCGCCTCCGACCCGGAACGGCTGGGTCGGTTCTTCGAACTGACGGGGCTTTCGCCCGCCGACATCCGCGCCGCCGCGGCCGATCCGGCCTTCTGGCTCGCGGTGCTCGAACATCTCGCCGCGGACGAAAGCCTGCTCCTCGCCTTCGCCGCGCATGAGGGGCTCGATCCCGTCGCGGTCGAGCGGGCGCGGCTCAGGCTCGCCCCCGACCGCCACGAAGGTCTGCGCGAAGGCTGACATGATGCGGGCGCTCTGCCGCGACTGCTGCACGGAAACGCCCGAAGCCGCGTCGCGCTGCCCGCATTGCCGCTCGCCGCGGCTCCTGCGCCATGCGGAACTCGGCGCGCTCTCCGTCGCTCATGTCGATTGCGACGCCTTCTATGCCTCCGTCGAGAAACGCGACGACCCGTCGCTCGTCGATCGGCCCGTGATCGTGGGCGGGGGACGGCGCGGGGTCGTCGCGACCTGCTGCTACGTCGCGCGGATTTCCGGCGTGCGCTCGGCCATGCCGATGTTCAAGGCGCTGGACCTCTGCCCGGACGCCGTCGTCATCAAGCCGAACATGGAGAAATACGTCGCGGTCGGGCGCAGGATCCGCGCGCTGATGGAGGATCTCACGCCCGTCGTCGAGCCCGTCTCGATCGACGAGGCCTATCTCGATCTGACGGGCACGGAACGCGCCCACGGCGCGCCACCCGCGCTGATGCTCGCCCGTTTCGCGCGCCGGATCGAGACCGAGGTCGGCGTCTCGGTGTCGGTGGGGCTCTCGTGGAACCGTTTCCTCGCCAAGGTCGCCTCCGACATCGACAAGCCGCGCGGCTTCGCGGTGATCGGACGGGCGGAGGCGGTCGCCTTCCTCGCCGACAAGCCCGTGGGCATCATCCCCGGCGTCGGCCCGGTCACGCGGGAACGGCTGGGCAAGGACGGAATCCGGACGGTCGGCGATCTCCAACGGCTCGACGCCGCGGTGCTCGCGCGCCGTTACGGCGAGGACGGGCTGCGCCTCTCGCGCCTGTCGCGGGGCGAGGACCGGCGGCCCGTGGCGCCGGATCGCGAGATGAAGAGCATTTCCGCGGAAACGACGTTCGACGCGGACATCTCCGATCCGGAGACGCTCGCCGCCGCGCTGCTCGCGCTTTCGGAAAAGGTGGCTGTGCGGCTGCGCAAGTCGGATCTGGCGGGGCGCTCGGTCACGCTGAAGCTCAAGACGGCGGATTTCAGGTCGCGCACGCGCGCCCGCTCGGGCCTGCCCGCGACGCAGCTCGTGACGCGCATCCATGCCGCGGGACGCGATCTTCTCCAGCATGAGGCGGACGGGCGGACGCGCTTCCGGCTGATCGGCATCGGCGTCTCGGATCTCGTGCCGGGCAGCGAAGCCGACCGCGGCGACCTCGTCGACGGCGAGACGCCGCGGCTCGCGGAGGTGGAGAAGGCTTTGGACAGACTGCGCGGGAAGTTCGGCGACGCCGCCGTGCTCCGGGGGAGCGTGTTCGGGGCGATGAAGAGGAAGTAGGGGGGCGGTAGGCGGTGGGCGGTAGGCGGTAGGCAGTAGGCAG
>CAYNUN010000451.1:216-1911 GCA_964400345.1 uncultured Methylobacteriaceae bacterium | reverse complement strand
AGGGCAGCACGGGAACGTCGGTGAGGGGCGCGACGATCTCGACACGTTGAACGCCTGTCCGCATCAAGCGGGCGGTGATCCACGCGCGGGTCAGATCGAAGCCCAAGCCTGTTTCATTCGCGAAGTCGGTTCGCAGATTCGCTTGCAGTCCGTCGAACACGGCGAGCGGCGTATCGGGCAGCAGCCAGACGTTCGCGGTGATGTCGCGTATCTGCGTGACCGCAGACCGCACGGCGAGCGTGTCGTTGACCATGCGGACGTTCGGCGCGTTCAGCGCGGCTTCGACCGCCGTGATCAACGCCGCCTGTGCGACGCCGCTGACCGATGTCGAGAAGATCGCGACGTTGACGACCGGGGAGGTCGCATCCCGCCAGACGATGGCGTCGCGCACATCGAGCGACGATGACAGCGCGACGAAGCGATAGCGTTCGGCGGTGCCGCCGGGGCTTCGGCCCGCGATGGCGAGAATGGTGCGGTCGCGCAGGCGGTCGTCGTCCTCGCCCGTCATCCGCACGACATCGTAGAACGCCGCGAGGTGTTCGAGATCGGCACCGCGCGCGAAGGCGAGAAGCTGGGACCGGGCCGCATCGTTGATCCGCGCCCGCGTCAGCATCTCCCGGTAGGCGTCGACCTGTAGCAGCTTGCGCGCGGGTTCGCTTTCCAAGCCGATGACCCCGGCGATGGCCGGGAAGCGTGCGGTCAGGTCGGCGACCGACGCGGCGAGGATCGCTTCGAAGTCGATTTCTTCGATGACCTGCGGCGGGGGCAGGTTGGCAACGGTGTTCGCCAGAATGGTCATGGCCGTCTCTCCTGCACTCGGATGCCGTTCGGGCTGGCGTAAAGCTGGATGCGCCGCGCACCGCCTTCGACGGTGTAGTCGCCGTAAGCGGCGCGGGGCCGATACTCTCCGGCCATGTAGACGCGAAGCTCGCCCATCCGCGTGACCTCGACGGGCATCAGTTCGGTCACGCGATAGCGCGGCTCGAATTGCTCGATGGCCGACGCGAGCGCGACGAAGAACGGCGTCACCTCGTCGGGCGTGATGTTGCGACCGAGAAGTTCCGGCACGAACGACCCGTACCATTCGCGCATGATGCGTTCGCCGAAGCGGGTGAAGAAGATATCGCGCAGGCTCTGCTCGACGTGCTCCCATCCGTAGATGGTCCCGCCCGTCTCTGCGTTGATGCCCACCGACGGGTCGACCGGGATCGCCATGTGCATTTTTCCTGCATCATAGGGGTTGCATCCGGTAGGAGATTTTCCTACTCTTTGCATATGGAAGCGGGAAACGAAGTTCCCGCCTTGATTGGAGAGACGGACATGACGATCAGCATCAACCGCGACAGCTTCATCGCCAACGGCAGCATCCTGTCGACGGGCAGCCTTGGCACGGTCGAACTGACCCTGTTCGGCGAAACCCGCCGGGTCGCAGCGTCGAAGTCCGAACAGTACGGTTGGATTTTCGCCTACGGCATCGAGGGCATGTACCGCACCGGGTCGAAGTGGTGGGGCGGCAGCGTTCGCAGCGACGCCGACGGCAAGATTCATGTCAACTTCGGGCGCTTCGACAATCACCCGAAGTTCAACAAGACCAACATCCGGTTCAAGGACTGACGCAAAGCGCGGGGCGAAAGCCCCGCACCTCCACCAAGCGCATTAGAAGCCCCGTGAGGGGCTTCCTTGCTTTTCGGGCTG
>CAYNUN010000451.1:0-206 GCA_964400345.1 uncultured Methylobacteriaceae bacterium | reverse complement strand
CAGATACCGGAATCGTCGGAAGCGGCCTATACGGCCTTCTTAGACCCCTTCTTGACGGGTTCCTTCGCGGGAGCCTCTTCGACCTCCGCAGCGGGAGCCGCCGGGGCCGGAGCCGGGGCTTCCGGCGCGACCGCATCGACCGGAACGATGGTGCCGAGCGCGAGTTCGTACTCGGCCTGCTTCTCGGTCAGGAACAGCGACGAGCC
>CAYNUN010000450.1:0-1925 GCA_964400345.1 uncultured Methylobacteriaceae bacterium | reverse complement strand
GCTATCTCGGTTCGGATAGTTGCTTTCACGCGCGCCGACCGCTGGTGACGGCGGCGGTCGGCGGGTTCGACGCCTCACTGACGACTCTGCGTCCTCACGAGACCAACGCGTCGGGCGAGCCGAACCCGCCCTATCGCTGCCTTTTTCCCGAGCCGCCGCCGCCCGGCGCGGTTCCGTCCTGTGCGGAAGCCGGCGTGCTGGGCGCGCTCACGGGGATCGTCGGCGCAATGATGGCGCTGGAAGTCGTTCGCGAGATCGTCGGCTTCGGCGAGGGGCTCGTCGGACTTATTAAGCAGGTCGATACGCGCGCTATGCGCTTCGAGACGCTCGGTTACAGCCGCGACCCGGACAACCCCCTCAACGGGATCAACGCGCAGCGATAACCGCGATCTCGACCCGGTAATCGGGCGTGACAAGCTTCGCCTCGACCGTCGCCCGTGCGGGCGGGTTGGCTTTGTCGACCCACGCGTCCCAGACGCCGTTCATCTCGGCGACGATCTATCTCGCCGAGAGAATGCGGGATTTCGCCGAACCGGCCTCGGCGAGAAGCGAGTCGATCTGCGCGAGGACTTCGCGCGTCTGATCGGCCACGGAGCCGCCCTTTGTCCGATCAGCCACCTGACCTGCGGTGTAAACGGTTTCGCCGTGGACGACGGCCATGCTCATGCGCGCGCCCGCGCCGATACGAATGATTTCCGACATAAGAATGCTCCCGATCCGGAGAGCGGTTTAGGCGATGCGGTTGGCGGGAGCTAGGCGCGCGTCGCCGTCGCCATTTCCTCGCCGCGCGGCTATCTTGGCGACGTGTCGTGGAGTCGGACGCCGCGCCGTGAAAAGAGGAAGCCTTCATGCCGGTCGAGGTTGCGCAGTTCCTTTGTCTCAACGACAATTTCGGGCTGCTGGCGCGGGACACGGAATCCGGCGCCACGGCGAGCATCGACGCGCCCGATGGCGCGGCGATCATCGAGGAAGCCGGGCGGCGCGGCTGGGGCCTCACCCATCTCTTCCTGACGCATCATCACGCGGATCATATTCAGGGCGCGCAAACGCTCAGGCGGCGCTATCCGGGACTTGTCGTCGTCGGCGCGGCCGGCGACGCCCATCGCCTGCCGCCGCTTGATGTCGCCGTCGCCGATGGCGATACGGTCCGGCTGGTCGAGGCTGAAGAGCGCGTGATCGACACCCCGGGGCATACGCTCGTCCATATCGTCTATTATTTCGCCTCCGACGCGATCGCCTTCGTCGGCGATACGTTGTTTTCGCTGGGATGTGGCCGCGTTTTCGAGGGAACCATGCCGATGATGCGCCGCTCGCTCGAAAAAATCGCGCGCCTGCCGGGCGCGACCCGGATCTATTGTGGTCATGAATATACGCAGTCCAACGGGCGTTTCGCGGCGACCGTCGATCCTGATAACCCGCAACTGAAGGCGCGGCTTCACGCCGTCGACGCCCTGCGCGCCGCCGGACGCTTCACGCTGCCGACAACAATCGCCGAGGAAAAGGAAACCAATCCATTCCTCCGCGCGACGGATGCGGGAATCATGAAGGCCATGGGGCATGCGGGAGCGGATGCGGACGCCGTTTTAGCCGAGATGCGCAAGCGCAAGAACAGGTTTGCGTCATGAGCGCGACCACGACCCGCTCAGCCGCAGAAATCGTGCGCCTGCTCGATCTGGCGCCGCACCCCGAGGGCGGCTTCTACCGCGAGACCTTCCGCGACCCCGCCGCAGTCGATGGCCGGGCCGTTTCGACGGCAATCTACTATCTTCTGCCGGCGGGACAGACGAGCGCCTGGCATCGCGTGGATGCGGCGGAGGTCTGGCATTTTTACGCGGGCGCCCCGCTCGAACTGTCGCAGGCTGACGCCAGCGGGCGGAGTGTGACACATCGCGGAGCCGACCAATAGGGCGGATAGCGCCCCCAGC
>CAYNUN010000449.1:0-1933 GCA_964400345.1 uncultured Methylobacteriaceae bacterium | reverse complement strand
CGGGCTTTTTTCGTCAGGAAAGGGTCATGGACGCGGCCCGCCGCCGTCGCCGCTTCCGGCGCGGGCGTCGCGCGCGGGTGATCCGTTCGCGTTCACCCGGCGTAAACCTCGAAACATACCGGGGTGGAGGCTCAGATGGGCGAGATGGCCGGCGTGAGGCGGACTTTCGTCAAGGCGGCGATGAATGCGCCGTTCCTGAGCCGTGAAGACGAGCATGCCCTCGCCGTCCGTTGGAAGGATCTCAAGGACGAGCGCGCGCTGCATGCCCTGGCCGCCGCCCATATGCGCCTCGTCATCGCGATCGCCGCCCGTTTCCGCCATTACGGACTGCCCATGGCCGACCTCATTCAGGAAGGCCATGTCGGGCTTCTGGAGGCCGGCGCCCGCTTCGAGCCCGAGCGTGAAGTCCGCTTCTCGACCTATGCCACCTGGTGGATCCGCGCTTCGATCCAGGACTACATCCTGCGCAACTGGTCGATCGTGCGCGGCGGCACCAGCTCCGCCCAAAAGGCTCTCTTCTTCAATCTCCGCCGCTTGCGCGCCCGCCTCACCCAGAGCGCCGCGGCCGACCCCACGATCGACATCCATGCCGGCATCGCCGCAGCGGTCGGCGTCTCGAAGGCGGACGTCGCCTTGATGGAAGTCCGCATGTCGGGTTCCGACATGTCGTTGAACGCGCCCTTGACGGAATCCGACGGCAACGGCGCGAGCGAGCGCATGGATTTCCTCGTCGATGCGGCTCCGTTGCCGGACGAGGCCGTCGGCGACGCCATCGATTCCGAGCGCCGCGTGGGTTGGCTCCGCTCCGCGATGACGGTGCTGTCCGAGCGCGAGATGAACATTCTGCGCGCGCGTCGCCTGTCCGACGAAAGCGCCACGCTCGAAGCGCTCGGCGATCGGTTGGGCATTTCGAAGGAACGCGTCCGTCAGATCGAGAGCCGCGCGATGGAGAAGCTCAAGCGCGCGCTTCTGGAACGGCACCCCAATGTCGAGACGGCGGTGTTCTGAGCGCGCCGCGCTTCACTCGGCGATGATCTTGTAGGATCGCCCGACCACGAGCGCCTGCCCTTCGATGCCGTTGAGCACCCGGAAGCGCTCCGCCGCCCGGTCCGTGTTCATCATTCTCGCGAAACGCTCGATGCCGTCTCCCGGCTGCGCCGTCACGATGCGCAGCACATGCGATCGCGCGCGCGCCGCCTCCTCGGCCGTCACGGGGCGGAAGCTCGCCAGCGTCGTCATGAACATCCGGTCGAGCTCCGGAGTCATGGCCCGTGCGGCGAAGATGAAGCGATGCAGCAGATCGCCCTGTCGGATCGCGGCGATCCGGTAGCTCCAATCCTGCCCCGCCGCCAGGACGGTCGCCGCGGGAAGTCCGTTCACCGTCAGGGATTCGATCCGCCCCATGCTGACGCCGTCGATCAAGCCGCGTCCGAGCGCGTCCTCCGGCGTCGTGTTCGTCCGCAGACTGTCGAAGCGCAGCGCGGCCTGCCGTCCCGCGATCACGCCGACGACCGCCTGCGGCGAATTCTCGAGCGCCGCGCCGTCGGGCGCGGTGAAGGTGAAGCCCAGCACCGGGTGGATGAAGCGTCGATCGCGGACGAGTCCGGCCCGCGGATCGTCGCCGTGGAGCATGCCGTCCAAGGCCGCGAGCCAGCGCGCATTCTCCGCCGCCCGGTCGGGCACGGCCGTCGCGGGTGCGGCGCGTGCGACGGCGAGCACCCGCGCGATCCGTTCGGGCGTGCTGGGATGGGTGGAGAGGAAATTCATGCCGCGCTTTCCGGTCTCGCCCGCGGATCCGGCGCGCAACGCCGCGTCTCGGCCGAGCGTTTCGAGGAAGCGGGCCGCGCCGAAGGGGTCGAAGCCCGCCGCCGCGGTCATGGCGACGCCGATCTCGTCGGCTTCGAGTTCCTGAGCGCGCGAGAAGCCCGCAAGG
>CAYNUN010000448.1:0-1935 GCA_964400345.1 uncultured Methylobacteriaceae bacterium | reverse complement strand
ACCCCCTACCGCCCCCCTCGATCCGGAAACGCCCGCATCAACGCGTCCAGCGCCGCCCGATCCGGCGCACCGCCGGGGCGCTTCCGCACCCGCGCCAGCGCGGCCAGTTCCAAGGGCGTCAATCTCCAGAACTGCTCGGGCGGAAGCCGCAGGACGCCGAGACCGAAGCCCAAGGCCTCGTCCCAGGGAAACGGGCGCGGGGAGGACGCGCCGTTCCCGGGTTTCATCTCGGATCCTGCGGCTCCCGAGGGCGCGGCGGAGCCGGCGAAGCGTCTCCTTCCGCGCCCGAACCGAAAGTCGCGATCAACAGTCTCGCCGCGGCGTCGACGACGGGTTCGAGCCCGTCCGGCATCGGCAGCGCGGCGACCTCGTCGTCCGACAGCGCCGTCCCGCCGCCGCGCAGTCCCGCGCCGAGGATCCGCACGATGTCCTTGGCCGAAACGCGCCCTTCGCCGAAGCGTCGGCCGAGCGCCTGCAGATCTTCGGCCCCGAAGGCCGCTTCCATGTCGGCCAGGGCGCCGAGCGTCAGGCAGAGCGTGTAGCTCCGTCCCCCGAGCCGGGCCTCGACCTCGCCGCGTCGCGGATTGGGCATCGGCCGCCCCTCACGCCGCCGCGGCGAAGGCGATCGCCCCCGCGCTTTCGAGCGTCGCCTCGAAGGTCACCGCCCCGTCATGGTCGCCCCGATATTCGAGCGTCGAAATCTGGAAGGGGCCTTCGATCGTGCCGAAGCTCGGGATCACGATCTGCCAGCGCCGGATTTCACCGTCGAAGAAGACCCGGCGCACCAATGCGTCCGAGGCCGCGTCGCGGAAGATGCCGGAGCCCGTCACGCTCGCGCGGCGGACGCCCGCTCCCGCCAGCAGTTCGCGCCAGCGCCCGGCGGATTCCGAATGCGTCACGTCCACCGCCGCCGCGTTGAGCGCGATCTGGCGCGACCGCAGGCCCGCCACGCTCCGGAAGCCCGCGGATCCGTCCTCGATCCTGATCAGAAGATCCTTGCCCGCCTGCATCGCCGATCACCTTTCCTCAGAGCTTTTCCGTCAGGGCCGTCAGCCGGAGCACGGCGCGACGCCGTCCGTCCCGGCCCGGTTTCGTCATTTCCTCCGCGGCGACGGCGAGCAGCACCAGCCGATGGCCGTCGATCGTGATCGCGGCGTTCTCCAGCACGTCCGCCATGCGCCCCGTGATCGCCAGCGCTTCCGCGTCGCCCTGCTGTTCGGAGGTCACGCGGAGCGAGAGGCGATGCTCATGGCCCTTGGAATCGGCCGTCGAACGGTCCCGCGCATCGGCCTCGCCGAACACGACGTAAGGCGGGTCGGTGGTGCGCGGGGCCTCGTCATGGATCTTCTCGCCGCCCAACAGCGTCCGCAGGGCGGCATCGAGCAGCAGCGTGCGCCGCACCGCGGCGCGGAGAGCGAGAACGGGGCTCGTCATGCCTTGTGCTCCCTGCAGAGGCAGACCAGATGCCGCCTGAGGCCGTCCGGGTCATGCGCCGCCGTCACGCGGAACACCCGGTCGCCGTGGCGGAACCGCACCGCGCTGTCGACGTCGGTCCGGAAGCGGATCGTGATGCGATGCGTGATCGTCGCGCCTTCCTGGTCCATCGCCTGACCGGGCAGGGCCCGGAGCGGCTCGACCAGCGCCCAGACCGACGCCGTCGGCGCATGACTGCGGGCGACGCCGCCCGCGCCGTCCGGCACGTCGGTCGGCGTCAGGAGTTCCAGCGCGGTCCTGAAGCGTCCCACGGTCTTCATGCGAGCCTCGGCGATCGGTAGGGGGCGAGCAGCGCGGCGACGTCGGCCGCGATGGGTCCGCGGCCCGGTTCGTCGTCGCCGCGCCGTTCGAACCAGCGCACGGCGAGCATCCGCACCGCGAGCCGCAGCGGGTCCGGGACGGCGGCGGCCGTCGCCCCGAAGCCGATCGTATGGTCGATCT
>CAYNUN010000447.1:785-1935 GCA_964400345.1 uncultured Methylobacteriaceae bacterium | reverse complement strand
CATCACCATGGATGCGCCCGTCGTGCCGATGAAGCTCGCCAGAAACGCGCCGATAGCGAGCAGCGCCGTGTTCATGGCGGGCGAACCGTGGATGTTGCCCTGGATCAGAATGCCGCCCGCCGTCGTGAACAGCACCAGGAGCAGCAGGATGAAGGGCACGTATTCGAGCAGGAAGGCGTGCATCAGCGCCCCCGCCGTCGGCTCCGCGCCGAAGGCCAGCGCCATGGGCACGGAGACGAGAAGCGCCCAGAAGGCCGCGATCTTGCCCTGATGGTGCTCCCAGAAATGCGGCGCGAGCAGCGGGAACAGCGCGATCGAGAACAGGATTCCGAGGAAGGGGACCGCCCAGAGCAGTCCCAGATCCGCGCCCTTCAGGCCTTCGGCCGCGAAGGCCGCACCCGGCCAAGCGATCATCGCCGCGGCCGCGACGGCCGCCCCCATCATCCACGTCTTCATACGCACCCGCCCCTGCTGCGCCGGATCTGTCGCCCGGTCGTTCGGCGGCGGAGATTAACGCGGCCTTCGCCGCAGGGAAGCCCTAATCGATGAAAATCAGGCTCATCAGGAGCAGCACCGGCGCAAGAATGCCGATCGACCAACGCAGGAAACCGAAGAAGCTCGGCATCGGAACGCCCGCGCTGCGCGCGATCGCATAGACCATGAAATTCGGCGCGTTTCCGACATAGGTCATGGCTCCGAGGAACACCGCGCCCATCGAGATCGCGGCCAAGATCGCCGCGCCTTCCGTCATCAGCCGCGCCGGATCGCCGCCCGCCAGTTCGAAGAAGACGAGATAGGTCGGCGCATTGTCGAGCACGGCGGACAGCACGCCCGTGAGCCAGAAGAAGGCTTCGGGATTCGGCGCGCCGTCCGCATCCTGCACCAGCGCCACGAGCGGCGCGAAGACTCCCGCCTGTCCCGCCTTGAGGATCGCCATCACCGGAATGATGCAGACGAAGATCCCCGCGAAGAGCTTGGCGACTTCGCGGATCGGCTCCCAATCGAAGGCGTTCGCCTCGCGATGTTCGCGCCGCGCCAGCGCCAGCGAGGCGAGCGTCACGGCGACCATCACCCCTTCGCGGACGATGTTCTGGATCGGCCAATCGGTCCCGTAGACATGCACGGTCCCCGGCGTCCAAGCGCCGCTCAA
>CAYNUN010000447.1:0-775 GCA_964400345.1 uncultured Methylobacteriaceae bacterium | reverse complement strand
GCGCCAGTGCCAGGGCGGGCAGACACAGCGCGCTCAACAGGATCGCGCCCACGATGCAGGCCACGAGCGGCAGTTGGATCGTGCCTTCGAGCCGGATCGGCGCGTCGGGCGTCGGATCCTTCGGCAGGCGGCCTTCCTTGGCGTAGAGGCGCGCGTCGATCAGGTAGAACAGCCCGAGCAGCACCACGAGCACGAACAGCGTCTCCTGCCACAGATGGATCGTGGTCCAGAAGAAGTCGACGCCGCGCAGAAAACCGAGGAACAGCGGCGGGTCGCCGAGCGGCGTCAATCCGCCGCCGACATTCGAGACGATGAAGATGAAGAAGACGACGGTATGCACCCTGTGCTTCCGGTCGTCATTGGCGCGCAGCAGCGGCCGGATGAGGACCATCGACGCGCCCGTCGTGCCGACGAAGCTCGCCATCACCGCGCCCGTCGCGAGCAGGCCCGTATTCATGCCGGGCGAGCCGTGCAGATTGCCGCCGACGACGATTCCCCCGGCCGTGGTGAACAGCGCGAGCAGCAGCAGGATGAAGGGCAGATATTCGAGCAGGAAGACGTGGACGACCGCCTCCAACGCTCCGCCCGCCCCGATCGTCCCCGCCAGCGCCCCGGCGGCGAGCACGCCCCAGAAGGCGGTGACCTTGCCGTAATGGGCGTGCCAGACATGCGGCGCCAGCAGCGGCCCGAGCGCGATCGAAAGCAGCATTCCGGCGAAGGGAACCGCCCAGACGGGCCCGAGCGCCGCTCCGTCGAGCGATGCCGCGAAGGCCGT
>CAYNUN010000446.1:0-1976 GCA_964400345.1 uncultured Methylobacteriaceae bacterium | reverse complement strand
GTCCGGAGGTCGTCGGCATCCGCCGTCCCCTTGATCCTCAGGTCGCCTTCGAGGTTCCAGATCGTGCCGTCGGCGAAGACGACTCTCTCGAACCGACCCGCCTGGACCTGCCCGACAAGGCGGATGACGCCGCCCGCCGCACCGCCTTCGCCTGCGATGGTGAGGATCACGTCGGCGCCCGACTGCGAGATCGTGACCTCGGAAGGATCGATCCCGGCTCCGAGCATCAGCCGATCGACGCCGGAGTACCGCAATTCCGTGATGACGTCGTTGCCGTCGCCCCGTTTCCAGACATAGGCGTCGTCGCCCGCTCCGCCCGCGAGGTTGTCGACGCCCGTGCCGCCCTCCAGGCGGTCGTCGCCCGCGCCGCCGTCGATCACGTCGTTGCCGCCGTTCCCCTTCAGCTCGTTGGCGGCTTCGTTCCCGACGAGCGTATCGTTGCCCGACCCCGACGAGGCGTTCTCGATCACGACTCCGTGGGCGATCGTGAAGGCCGTGCCGGTCATGCGGCCGTTGCCGTTCAGCATGTAGCTGACGTCGCCGCCGCCCGTGGCGCTCGTGTCGAGCGTGGCCGCGATCAGGCTGATCTTGACGCGGTTCGCGCCCGAATAGGATACGGTGTCGATGCCGCCCGCGTCATAGATGCAGCGGGCCGTGTTCGCCGCGTCGAAGCCGTAGACGTCGTTCCCGGCCCGCGTGGTCGTGTTCTTCCCGTAGAGGTGCTGAAGCGCCGCGATGTCGAACGCCATGGGCGTCGTCGCGTGGTAGGCGTCGCCGCCGACAACGCCCGTCCAGCCCGTCACATAGGCCATCACGGTGAACATCGAGCGCGAAAGACCAAACGGCCCGGGATCCCAATCGCCGGAGACGCCCGGGAATCCGCGCGGCTCGAAGCTGTGGAACAACCCGAGCGAATGGCCGATTTCATGAAGCATGATGTCGAAATCGAGATTTCCTTCCGAGAAGGCGGAATATCTCGTCGAATAGGTCGTTTCGACCTGCGTCTTGCCGGTCCAGGGCAATTCGGACATCCCGCCGATATTGGACGGCAGCGTCGCCATTTTCTCGAAGAGATGCGCTTCGGCGATGTTCATCGTCCGCTCGAAGCGGATGTCGGCGACGGCCGCGAACGTGTCGAATGCCCGCCCCAGTGCTGCCGCCTGCGACGCCGTCCAGCCGATCGGTCCCTCTTGGGTGAGGGCGTATTTCAGCGTCTTCGTCATCCCCTCCGGCCAGGTCCAGCGAAATCCCGCCAAGGCGGAGACATAGGCATTGGACGAGGCGGGAGCCGCGGCGCCGACCGGGCCGTTCGTCGCTGCGGCGGGGCTCTCCGCGAGATCCGCCGATCGGCTATCGGAAAAACACGAAGAACACGCGCAAAGCGAAATAATAGCCATAAATGCAACCCTTAATCATTACGTAATTGCTCTACTTGTTAGGCTAAGGGATTGCAGTTTTCTGTCAATCCATTGTTGACTATGCAACTATGTAAAAGTTTTACTTATTATGAGTTGAATTGCGAGAGTCGGGCGGGAGCAATTTATTGCCGCGCCGGCGACGATGTGCGGGATGTGCCGTCGCGCGGCGACCCGCTCGCCCGCCCGTCGCGAATCGGGTGTAGACCGATCATCGGTTCATGATCCGTCCGGAGGCCCCGATGCGCCGTTCGCTCTTCGTCTTCGCGACCCTGCTCGCCGTCGTCGCCGCCGTTCCGGCCTCCGCCCGGAACTTCGAATTCCTCGCCGCACCGCAGACGGACCTCAACCGCGTCTACCGCGTCGACCGCGTCACGGGGGAGATGTCGGCCTGCCAATACGGCCCGAAGGAGGGCACTTTCGGCATCACCGTCTGTTTCGGACCCGGCGAGGGTGCGGGGCGTCAGGATCCCTCGGATTTCGGCTTGATCGCATCCCGGCACGAACGCGAGGCGGGCGTGTTCCGCGTCGATTTCCGCACGGGCGCGACGAGCGTCTGCT
>CAYNUN010000445.1:0-1993 GCA_964400345.1 uncultured Methylobacteriaceae bacterium | reverse complement strand
AACTGGTTCTCGGACCCCGATGCCGCCTTCGCGGTCGTCGCCACGACCATGATCTGGAAGGGCTATCCCTTCGTGTCGATCATGACGCTCGCGGGCCTGCAATCGATCCCCGACGATTACTATGCCGCCGCGCGCGTGGACGGCGCGAATGCCCGGCAAAGGCTGATCCACATCACCCTGCCCTGCCTCATGCCGGTGATCGGCGTGACGACCGTGCTGGTGATGCTCTGGATCTTCCGGGATTTCTCGATCATCTACGTGCTGACGGGGGGCGGGCCGCTCAAGGCCACGCAGACCCTCTCGATCATGACATATGAGCAGGCCTTCGGCTTCTTTCGGATGGGCTATGCCTCGGCGATCGGCGTCGTCACGCTGATCATCTGCGTCATCGCGGCGAAGTTGATGATGCGCCGCGCGCCCGAAAATCTGTGAGGGCCGTGATGCGCAAGAAGCTCCTGCCTCAAATCCTGCTCCATGCGACCGTGATCCTCACGGTGGCTCTGCTGATCTTCCCGATCTACTGGCTCATCGTGACGGCGCTCTCGCATCCCGATCAGCTCCGGCAATTGCCGCCGAAATTCTGGCCGGACGAGCCGCGCTGGAGCGTGTTCGCCACCATCCTCGCCGAGCGCCCGATCCTGCTCTGGCTCTCGAACTCGGCACTGGCGGCCGCCGGTGCGGTGACGATCTCGATGGTGGTTTCGGTGCTCGCGGGCTATTCGCTCTCGCGCTTTCACGTGCGGGGCGGGCAGAGCCTCGGGCTCTTCATCCTCACCGCAAAAATGCTGCCGGCGACGCTGCTGGTGATTCCGCTTTTCGGCATTTTTCGGATGACCGGGCTGATCGGCTCGATGTGGTCGATCATCCTCGCGCACGCCACGCTGATCATTCCCTTCACGACCTGGATGCTGAAGGGCTATTTCGACACCATCCCGCGCGAACTCGAACAGGCCGCGATGGTCGACGGCTGCTCGCCGATGGGCGCGCTGTTCCGGGTGATCCTGCCCGTCTCGGCACCCGGCTTGGCCGCGACCGCGCTCTACGGATTCGTGCTGAGCTGGTCGGATTACGCCTATGCGCGCACCTTCCTCACCAATGCGCAGGGCAATTGGACCGCCAATCTCGGCATCACCACGATGAAGGGCGAGTACATCTCGAACTGGGCGGACATCTCCGCCGCTGCGATCCTCGTCGCGCTGCCGATCCTCGCGATCTACCTCTTTCTCGAACGCTATCTCGTCGGTGGCCTGACGGCCGGCTCCGATAAATGAGGGCGGAAACGGATCATCATGGCTGAGATCGTCATCGATCGCGTGCGCAAGACCTACGGCGCGCTGACCGTGCTCCAAGATTTCTCCCTCGAGGTCGCGGACGGCGAATTCGTCGTGCTTGTCGGCCCGTCGGGCTGCGGGAAATCCACCATGCTGAAGATCCTCGCGGGCCTCGAGGAGGCGAGCGCGGGCGTCATCCGCATCGGCGGGCGCGACGTGACCGATCTTGCGCCCGGCGACCGCGACATCGCGATGGTTTTCCAGAATTATGCGCTCTACCCGCATCTTACGGTCGCCGCGAATATGGGCTTCGGCCTGAAGATGCGCGGCACCCCGGCGGATGTCGTCGCGAAGCGCGTGCAGGAGGCCGCCCGCATTCTCGACGTCGAGCATCTGCTCGCACGCCGACCGCGCCAGCTCTCCGGCGGGCAACGGCAGCGCGTGGCGCTCGGCCGCGCCATCGTGCGCGAGCCGAAGGCGTTCCTGATGGATGAGCCGCTCTCCAACCTCGATGCCAAGCTCCGGGTGCATATGCGCGCGGAAATCGGCGCGCTTCACCAACGCCTCGGCGTCACCACGATCTACGTGACCCATGACCAGATCGAGGCGATGACCATGGCGAACCGCATCGTCATCATGCGGGACGGCGAGATCCAGCAGATCGCCGATCCGGAGACCATGTTCGAACGGCCCGCGAACCTGTTCGTCGCGGGATTCATCGG
>CAYNUN010000444.1:0-1999 GCA_964400345.1 uncultured Methylobacteriaceae bacterium | reverse complement strand
TCTCTCTGACGTTCGAGCTTGATCGAGACGAAGACGCTGACGGGCAGACCGACGCTGCGCTGGTCGACCATCGCGATGTAGCGGGTGACGACGCCCGTCTCTTCGAGACGTTTCACGCGGCGATGGCAGGGGGAGGTGGAAAGCCCGACCCGCTCGGCGAGGTCCTGAAGGGTCGTTCGGCTGTCGGCCTGCAGGATCGCGAGGATCTTCCTGTCGACGGCGTCGAGTTCGATCATGGAACGAAATTCCTGCGCAAGCCCATTTCATCCGCAAAATATTCCAAAAACGGCTTCATGTCAGGCAAGAAACGGGAAGAACCGCCCTCCGGGCCGCGTTACGCTCGGCATGTTCCGCAAGGAGGTGCCCATGACCCGGTCCGTCGCATCGCTCGATCTGCTGAAGGCGCTCGAAAAGAAGGTTCTGTGGCTGTCGTCTTGGACGATCCACAATGCCAACCATGTCCGGCCGAACCGCGACGGGCTGAAGGTCGGCGGGCATCAGGCGTCCTCGGCCTCGCTCGCGACGATCATGACGGCGCTGTATTTCTCGGTCCTGCGGCCGCAGGACAGGGTCGCGGTGAAACCGCATGCGAGCCCGGTCTTCCATGCGATCCAATATCTGCTGGGCCATCAGACGCGGGAGAAGCTCGAGAATTTCCGCGGGTTCGGCGGCGCGCAGTCCTATCCCTCGCGGACCAAGGACGTCGACGACGTGGACTTCTCGACGGGATCGGTCGGGCTCGGGGTGGCGCAGACGCTCTTCTCCTCGATCGTGCAGGATTATGTCCGCGCGCACGGCTGGGCGAATGACAAGCCGGAAGGGCGGATGATCGCGCTCGTCGGCGATGCGGAGATGGACGAGGGCAACATCTACGAAGCGCTGGTCGACGGCTGGAAGCAGGGGCTGCGCAACACCTGGTGGATCGTCGACTACAACCGCCAGAGCCTCGATGCGGTGATCCGCGAAGGGTTGTGGGAGAAGTTCGAGGCGATGTTCCGCAATTTCGGCTGGGACGTCGTGATTCTCAAATACGGCTCGCTGATGCGCGCCGCCTTCGCGGAGCCGGGCGGCGAGGCGCTGCGGCGCTGGATCGACGCCTGCCCGAACCAGCTTTATGCGGCGTTGTGCTTCCAGGGCGGCGCGGCCTTCAGGAAGCGGCTCCTCGACGATCTCGGCGATCAGGGCGATGCGACGCGGCTGATCGAGCGGCGCTCGGACGAGGAACTGCTCGCGCTCATGTCCAATCTCGGCGGGCACGACATGGAGACGGTGCTCGACGCGTTCGAAGCCGTCGACCACGACCGTCCGGTCTGCTTCATCGCCTATACGATCAAGGGCGTCGGCCTGCCGTTCCAAGGCCACAAGGACAATCATGCGGGCCTCATGACCCCCGCGCAGATGGAAGCCTGGCGCGAGAAGCAGGGCGTGCGCCCGGGCCATGAATGGGAGCCTTTCGAGGGCATGAGCCGCCCGGCGGGAGAGATCCGGCGCTTTCTCGACGCCGTGCCGTTCAACCGCGAGGGCCGTCGCCGCTATTCCGCGCCGCGTTTGCCGGTGCCGGAACGGCTCGATTTCAAGCCGGCGGCGAGCATGTCGACGCAGCAGGGCTTCGGGCTGATCCTCAACGAATTGGCGCGGTCCGATCATCCGATCGCGGGCCGTATCGTGACGACGTCGCCCGACGTCACGGTTTCGACCAATCTCGGGCCTTGGGTGAACCGGAGGGGTCTGTTCGCCCGCGAGGAACAGGTCGACCTGTTCCGCAAGGAGAAGATCCCCTCGACCTTCGCCTGGGACGCGTCGCCCGCGGGGCAGCATCTCGAACTCGGCATCGCGGAGATGAACCTCTTCATCATGCTCTCCGCGCTCGGCCTGTCGCATTCGATCCATGGCGAGCGTCTGCTGCCGATCGGCACGCTCTACGACCCTTTCATCGAGCGTGGGCTCGATGCGTTGAACTACGCCTGTTATCAGGACGCGCGCTTCATGGTGGTGGCGA
>CAYNUN010000443.1:0-2002 GCA_964400345.1 uncultured Methylobacteriaceae bacterium | reverse complement strand
CCACGCTGTCGAAGACCCGCCGGGCTTCCTGCTGCAACGTGAGATTGTGGGGCGTGCCGTCATGCAGAAGATGATAGGGCTCCGGCGAAGGAGGGGCGGGCTCCGCCGTGATCACCCCGCCGTTTGCGATGCGTGCAAAGTGCGGTTCAAGCGGCGTTCAGGACGTGATCGAGCCCGGGCGGAACCGGCGCCGCAAAAACAAGACGCGAAAACGCCAGCTTATCGAACCGTGTCGACTTTGTGGTGAATACGACCACGCCGCGCGAGACGTCGTCGGACTTCGCTCGGAAATCGTCTGTTGACGCTCGGGGCAGGCCATGGATCATTGGCGCAAGGGAGAGCAATCCATGCCCGATCGTCTGATCACCGATGTCGGCGGTTTACCGGCCGACATCGTGCCGCGCGAAGAAGTGCCTCAACTCTTCTGGGAGAAGCACATGATCGCGATGTTCAACGTGCTTTGGTCCAAGGGCGTCTTCAACCTCGACGAGTTCCGTCGCACGGTCGAATCCATGCCTCTCGAGAGGTACAAGAAATCCCGTTTCTACGACCGCCGTACGGACGGGATGACGGACCTGCTCGTGGAGAAGGGCATCATCGACCGGGACGAACTCGAGACCCGGACGCAGGCCGTGCTGCGGAAGGGGACGCGCGATGCGGACTGAACAAGGTTCCGTCTATGCCGTCGGCGAACGCGTCCGCATCAAGGATCTCGGCAAGCCCGGCCATGTCCGCACGCCGCTCTATGTCCGCGAGAAGACCGGCGTCATCGACTGCTTCGTCGGGCACTTCGAAAATCCCGAGGAGCGGGCCTATGGGCATGTGGGGCGCGAGCACATCCCGCTTTACCGCGTGCGGCTGAAGCAGCACGATCTTTGGCCGGATTACGCAGGGCCGGAACGCGATACGTTGGTGCTCGAAATCTATGATCATTGGCTCGAGCGCGCCTGCACCCCGGAGACGCAGACATGACGCATGACCATGATCACGACCACGACCACGACCATGATCATGATCATGACCACGGACACGGGCATTCGCATGCGCACCCGCATCCGACGCGGGAGGACGACGATCTCGAATTGACCTACGGCGAGGCCAAGTTCATCGCGCTGCGTGCCATGCTGATCGAAAAGGGCGTCGTCACCGCCGACGAGGTCCGTCGCCGTCTGGAGATCAACGACGAAGCGGGCCCGCATCAGGGCGCGCGCATGGTCGCCCGCGCCTGGCTCGATCCGGATTACAAGGCGCGCATGCTGCAGGACGGCAAGAAGGCCGCGAGCGAACTCGGCATTCAGGTTCTCGAGGCCGAGATCATGGCGATCGAGAACACGCCGGACGTCCACAATCTCGTCGTCTGCACTCTCTGCTCCTGCTATCCGCGCTCGCTCTTGGGCGAACCCCCGGCGTGGTATGTGAGCAAGGCCTATCGCTCGCGGGCCGTGCGGGAGCCGCGCAAGGTGCTTCGGGAATTCGGCCTCGACTTCCCGGCGGATGTCGAAGTCCGCGTCCATGACAGCAATGCCGACCTCCGCTACATCATTCTGCCGCTGCGGCCTGCGGGCACGGAGGGCATGACGGAAGAGGAACTGGCCGCGCTGGTCTCCCGCGACTGCCTCGTCGGAGCCGCCTTGCCCGGAGCGATGCCGGGCTGAGCCTCGCGCGGCAACCGATCGCCTAGGGACATGACGGCGGCCCTGTCCCTGCACGGCCCGCGCAGACGAAACCGCCCGGGCCTCTCCGCCCGGCGGCCCGGATGGTCGGCGAAGCTGAGCCGCGCCAAGGGACGCACCCGACCGCTAGACCGTGGAGCAATCGTCCACGGTCTCCAGCGCCATCAACAGGCCGAGCAGGCGCTCCATGCGCGCAGGATCGGCATTAGACGTCAGCATACGGAACTTGTCGGCGAGGCCTTGCGCGTCCAAGGGCCGTTCGGGACAGCCGAGAAAGTCGTCGCGTTCCCCGCCGATGCGGCGGCCGTCCGCCAGCACCGCTTCGAGGC
>CAYNUN010000442.1:0-2007 GCA_964400345.1 uncultured Methylobacteriaceae bacterium | reverse complement strand
CGTAGCGGTGCGCCTTCACATGGGCGAAGCGGTCGCTCAAGGACACCCAGTCGCGGCCGGCGAGGGCGTCCGGATCGGGCGTCCGCCCTTCGGCCGCCTCGGGCCAATCCGCGCGTCGACCGTAGAGGCACCAGACCAATCCGCCGATCCGGCGGCCGACCAGAGTGTCCGGCGGCGCATCGGTCGCGCGCAGGGCGATGTCGGCGTCGCGCTTGGAAAGATTGAGGGATTCGTTCGACAGCAGCATGTCGAGCCGGATGTTCGGATGGGCCAGCCGGAAGGCGGCGAGCACGGGAACGAAGAGGCTCACCAGCAGCGTGTCGTTGGTGGTGACGCGCAATTCGCCGGAGGGGACCAGCTCCTTGCCGGCGAGCTTGCGGGTGAAGGCGACGACGTCCTCCTCCATCCGTTCGGCGAGCGCGATCATCTCCTCGCCCGCCGAAGTGGGGGCGTAGCCGGTGCGGTGGCGCTCGAAGAGCGGGGTGCCCAGACGCTTCTCGAGGTCGCCCAGACGGCGGAAGACGGTGGAGTGGTTGACCCCGATCGCGTCGGCCGCGCCGGTCAGCCCGCGGGCGTCCGCGACGGCTTTCACGAAACGGAATTCGTCCCATAACAAGGGCTGCATGGCGGCTATCCTTGCAATAATGCAAACGATATCTTTTATTAAGATGACTTTATTTGCAACGAAGAAAATATGAAAACCTCCTTCAGCCCCGATATGCGGGGCGGAAGGGAGATTTCACCGATGACCGACGATCGCACCGCCCCGCTGGGCCTGTTCTTCCTCCGAGTCGCGCTCGGCGTGATGTATGTCGCGCACGGACTCTTGAAGGTTCTCGTCTTCACGCCGGCGGGTTTCGCGGGCTTCCTCGCCAAGACCGGCCATCCCGAATTCCTCGCCTGGCCGATCATCATCGCGGAAGTCGCAGGAGGCGTCGCGCTCATCCTAGGCGTGTACTCCCGCCATGTGACGGCGGTCCTGCTGACGATCCTGATCGGCGCCTTCTTCGTGCATCTGCCGGCCGGTTGGCAGGCCGGGCAGGGCGGCTGGGAATATGTCGCCTTCCTCGTCGCCGCGTCGCTGACGGTGATCCTTTCCGGAGAAGGTGCGTATGCCATGAAGCGCGCGAAGATTCCCGCCTTCGTGTCGCGACTCGTCCCGCAGCCGGCGTAAACGTCGACGATCCCGCCGGGCGGAGCGATCCGCCCGGTCAAGCATTCCGAGGTAAAGAGACCATGGCCAAGATCCTCCATATTCAGGCGAGCCCGCGCGGGGCCGGCTTTTCGAAGCTCGCGGCGGAGGCTTATCTCGCCGCCCATCTTGCGAAGCATCCCGGCGACGTCGTCGAAACGCTCGACGTCTGGTCCGCCGACCTTCCCGAATTCGACGGCCCGACGCTGGAGGCGCGCTATGCCGCCGCCGCCGGCAAGGAGCATACGGCCGACCAGGCCAAGTCCTGGGGCGCGATCGTCAAGCAGGTCGAGCACTTCAAGGGCTTCGACGCCTATGTCGTGTCCTTCCCGATGTGGAACTTCTCGGTTCCCTACCAGCTGAAGCGCTATATCGACGTTCTCGCCCAGCCGGGCCTGACCTTCGGCCGCTCGCCTGAAAAGGGCTTCTACGGCCTCGTCACGGGCAAGCCCGTCACCATCTTCGTCGCTTCGGCGGGCGACTATCGTCCGGGCGCGCCGGCGGCCGCGATCGACTTCGCGACGCCCTATCTCGAATGGATGTTCAAGTTCTTCGGCTTCACCGACATCCGCACGCTCCGCATCGGCCCGACCGTCGGCACGCCCGACGCGATCGAAGCCGTCAAGGCGGCGAGCGTGAACGAAGCCCGCGCGCTCGTCGGCTGAGCGGACCCTTTTCCCCGTCCCGGAAGGCGCGCCTTTCGGGACGGTTCGTTTTCTTCCTCTTCCTCCCGACTTCGACGCCCGGCCTCGTGCCGGGCTTTTTTTCGGTCGGGCGCCGGCGCTCAGTGCGCGCGGGCGATGCAGAAGTCGATG
>CAYNUN010000441.1:0-2011 GCA_964400345.1 uncultured Methylobacteriaceae bacterium | reverse complement strand
AGCGCGTCGCCGTGACCTCGACGATGGGTCCGGGCGTGAAGGTGGATCTCGGTTCGCTCAACGGCTGAACCGGGTTCTCCCGAAGACTTCGAAAAGCCCCGCTTCGGCGGGGCTTTTCTCTTTCTCGGACATTTCGTTTCGAACCGCGAGGAGATCGGCCATGGCCAAGAAGACGAAGGCGAAGAACGAGTCCGAATTCCTGCTGTTCAACGTGATCTACGAGGACGGCTCCCAAAGCTCGAACCGGCGCGTGCCGCGGGCCCTGGTTTCGGATCATGGCGGCGATCGCGAGATCCGCGCGCTGATCGAGGCGCAGGACCGCGAGATCGCGGAAAAGTCCGGCCGCCCGCGCGGCCCGGTGAAGAAGATCACCGTCGCCGGACGATGAGCCGCGCCGCCGGCTCGGCGGTTGCGGGTTCTGCGAACGGCGTTATGTTGTCTCCGCCTAAAGGCGTAGATGCGGCGGCGGGACTTTCGGCCCGCCGAAGGTCTGCGTCGCATCACGATGATTTTTCCAAGGAGGATATCTTGAATTCGATCAGGCGCGGCGTCGTTTTCGGCGTCATGGGCGGAATGATGGCGGTTCTGGCGGGCGGTGCATCCGCTCAGACCTATCCGGACCGGACCATAACCATGGTGGTGCCCTTCGCGGCCGGCGGCTCGACGGATCTCGTCGCGCGCATTCTCGCGCAGAAGCTCACCGAGCAGATGGGCCAGTCGGTCGTGGTGGAGAACCGCGCGGGCGCGGGCGGCAATATCGGCGCGGCCTCGGTCGCCAAGGCTCCGGCCGACGGCTACACGGTGCTCTACGGCACGATCTCGACGCATACGCTCAACCCGCTGATGGCCAAGCGCTCGGCCTATGATCCGGTCAAGGACTTCGAGCCGGTCGCGCTGGTCGGCAACATTCCCAACGTGCTCGTGGTGCATCCCTCGGTGCAGGCGAAGACGGTGCAGGAACTGATCGCGCTGGCCAAGGCCCAGCCGGACAAGTTCAGCTATGCGTCTTCCGGCGTCGCGACGCCGCTGCATCTCTCGGGCGAGATGTTCAACCGCATGGCCGGGACCAAGATGGCGCATGTGCCCTATCGCGGCGCGGGCCCGGCGATGAACGACCTCGTCGGCGGTCAGATTCCGGTGATGTTCGACAATCTTCCGTCCTCGGCGGAGTTCATCAAGTCGGGCAAGATCCGGGCGCTCGCGGTGACGACGAAGCAGCGCGTCAAGCAGTTCCCCGACCTTCCGACCATGGATGAGCAGGGCCTCAAGGGCTACGAGACCTATTCTTGGCAGGCATTCTTCATGCCCGCGGGCACGCCGAAGCCGGTCGTCGCGAGGTTCAACGCGGAACTCGGCAAGGCGCTTCAGGATCCCGCGATCCAGAAGCGGCTGGAGGATCTCACCATGACGATCACCTTCTCGTCGCCCGAACAGCTCGCCGCGCATGTCGCCGAGCAGCTCGCGACTTGGGGTCCGATCACGAAGGCGACGGGCGTCCAGCTCGACTGAATCGAGGCGTCATGCGGACCGCCTCGGGGCGGTCCGCACGTCGTCGCCGCGAAATGATCGCGTTTTCGCCGTGCATTCCCTCTTGGCACGGATCACGAAGACGGATAATCAGTGCTTACGTCATTCATGGATCGCGACGCATTGCGCCGCGGTCCTATGCGTTCGGCTCGGGCGACCGGGTCGAAACGGCCGGCAGGGCAGGGAGGCGACTCTCGGCCATGGCCGGCTATGTCCTGTCCGAGACTGCAGGTACGGAGGCGTCCGCCTCCGTCTAATCCGCAAGGGCCTGCACAGACGGGTAAGACCGAGATTTCCCGGCGAAAGCCGGATCGGTTCGAACCTTATCGACCGGCTGCGGCGCGGATCATCCGCATCGCGGAAGGGGACAGGAACGTCGGAAGCGTCGCGGGGGCTTTCGGGCCGTCGCGACAAACTGCAACCGGCGGGACTTCATGTCCCCGCCAACCGGAGAGAGCCCCGTGGATAAAGCGGCAAAACGTGA
>CAYNUN010000440.1:0-2011 GCA_964400345.1 uncultured Methylobacteriaceae bacterium | reverse complement strand
GATTCCGCCGTGGCGGCCACCTTCCCGCCGTCGCCTGGACGAACGCCGTTGGCGCGAGCGTCGGTCACGGTGACGGCATGCAGTGCGGTTGCGAGGCAGACCGCGATGAACGTGATTCGGGTCATGTCGACCTCCTGGTCAGCGGCCCGTGATGATGATCGCGGGGGTCACGGGATGTTCGATCTTGACGACGCTCGTGTCGGTTCTCGGGCGAAGGCTGAGCATCAGAGGCGTGGTCCGCTCGATGCTCGCAAGCAGCTCCACCTCGGCGGGCGAGACTTCGATCGTGGCGAGACGCCCGAGGGCGATCTTGTCGCCCGTCGGATCGAGTCGATGACCGATCGCGAGCACCTTGACGTTCTGGAGAACCGTGCGCGTTCCCGGGCCGCGGGGCGTCATTTCCGACACGGCGAGAACGTCGACCTTGTCATTGGGAAGAATGAAGCCGCCCGCAGAGAATTTTTCATCGATGGAGACGGCATAAGCCCTTCGACCGGGCGGCAGGATGGCCGAGAGGACGCCCGCGCCGCCCGTATCGAGGATTCGGTCGCGCCTCACGGGCTCGCCGGGCAGCATCGCCTGAACGACCACTTTGCCGATCAAGGACGCCAGCGCATTAGGGTCGTCGGATCGACGGATCATGCCCTCCGTCACCCCGCGCTCCGGCCATTCGATCCAGCGCAGATCCGGTCCGGCGAGCGCGGCGCCCGCCGGAACGTTCCTGACGACGACCAGAACTTCGGTTTGGGATGGAGGCGGACCCGCCGCGATTCCCGCGGGCTGCCGACCCATGACCGTCGCGGCCACATAGGCGGCCGCGAGGCCGGCGATGAGGGCGAAGGCAAGAATGACGAAGCGCGGGAAATTCATGAGTCTCCTCCGAAAACTGAACGAAACTCTACGACGCTATAGTTAACGCCGGGTTAACGCCTCACGCTTGGAAGATCAGCCGCAGCGGAATGGGCGAATAAAAGAAGGCGAGGAGCACGCCGCCCGCTATCGCGGCGCCGTAGGGGATCATGCGCGAATCGACCGCACGCCCGAGAACGCCCGGCAGGATTCCGGCAGGCAGGTAATTCTTCGCCGCCGCGATTGCGAAGGCCATGGCGCCGCCGATGAGGCTGATGGCGATGAAGCCTTCCAAAAGCACGGTCGGGCCGATCCAGAGCGCTCCGGCGGCCAAGAGCTTGCCGTCGCCGCCGCCCATCCACGAAAAATGAAAGGCGATGAAACCGACGAGGAGCGCCGCAAAGGAAACCCCGATATGGGCCAAGGTCTCATCCGTTGAGAAACCCGCCATCCAAGCCGCCGGAACAAACAACAGGACAAGTGCCAAAGAGATCTTGTTCGGCACCTTCATCGTCAGGAGATCGTGGATCCCCGCCGCAAGAAAGAGTACTATCGGCATAAATACTAAAAATTGATTGAACAATACCATTTTCAAAAACCGTTTGTTTAAATAAACACTGCTCCCGTAACGGAGTTCCTCGCCCGCGCGAGTGACCCGGGCGCCGCCCGCGTCATTTGCCGAAATGTTCGGCTTGCCACGAGCCAAGAGGCGACAAGAACAGTCCAATACGAACGTCGTGTGCGCGGTGTCGTCCCGGCACACGACGCTGAAGCTGCATCTATGGGCACGCTGAAGCGCAGCCCGATCGGCCTTATTCGACGATCCGCGCCGCGTTGTTCATCTGCGCCTGAATGCGGGTCTGCAGTGTGCTGAACGCGCCGTTCACCTGGTTCCGCACGGTGCTCAGAATGGCGACGGCGATGGCCCCGGCGAACAGGATCGCGAAACCGTATTCGATCGAAACGGCGCCGCTCTCGTCGGCAAGGAAGCTCTTGAACTTGGTCATGGAATAAAACCTCTGCTTCTGTTTATCGAAACGCATCTTACGATGCGCCGTATCAATGCCTTCGCCGCGATGCATCCTGCAGCCCGGCGACGGCAAAGCTCAGTTGACGATCCGCGCCGCGTTGTTCATCTGCGTCTGAATGCGGGTCTGCAGCG
>CAYNUN010000439.1:0-2012 GCA_964400345.1 uncultured Methylobacteriaceae bacterium | reverse complement strand
CATCCAGGAGAAGGCCGCGAATTTGTAGCCCGCATAGGCCAGCGCGATGATGCCGGGGAAGAAGAACATGATGTAGAGCGTGAGATCCAACGCGGCCTGACGGCGCGCGGGCCATTGCCGATACAGGAAGTCGCCGCGCACATGGGCGTTGCGGGCGAGCGTGTAGGGACCCGCGAGCATGAACAGGGTGCCGTAGAGGATGTAGCTCGCGTCGAAGGCCCATTCGGTCGGCGCCCGCAGAAAATAACGGACGAAGACCTCGTAGCTCATGGCCAAGGTCAGCAAAAGAATGCACCAGCCGGCGGCTTTGCCGACGGCCGTATGGAAGCGGTCGATGGTGAGGAGGATCGCGTTCACGCGCACGCTCCGGTCTCGATGAACAAGGGCGAGGGCGGAGCGCAGGCTCCGCCCTCGGATCGAAATTCAGGGCTGTCGAAAGCGGTTCCGTCAGGCCTTGAAGAAGTGCTGGAAAGCCTTCTCGTAGGGCGGGGTGTTCGCGGTCTCGTAGGCCATCGTGCGCTTGACCCAAGCCTTCTGGCTGTCGATCACCTTCTTGAAGAAGGGGTTCTCGGCCGACAGCTTGTCGATCACCTTGTCCCAAGCGGCGAGCTGGGCGTTGAGGATCGCGTCGGGCGTCTGGATGATGTTGACGCCCTTGGACTTCAGAATCTCGAAGTCCTTCGAATAGCGATCGGTCGCTTTCCACAGCATGTCCGACGAGGCGGATTCGGCCGAGAACTTGATGATCGACTTGAGCTCGTTCGGCAGCGCGTCGAACTTGCCCTTGTTGAAGATCAGCTCGAACGATTCGGCCGACTGATGCCAGCTCTGGAGCATGTAGACCTTCGACACGTCCTGGAAGCCGAGGAGCGAGTCGGACGACGGGTTGTTGAACTCCGCACCGTCGATGACGCCGCGCTCGAGCGCCGGCACGATTTCGCCGCCGGCGAGGATCGTCACGGCCGCGCCCATTTCACGCTTCAGGTCGGCGGCGAGGCCGACCGTGCGGTACTTCAGGCCGCGGAGGTCGTCGGCCGTCTTCAGCTCCTTCTTGAACCAGCCGAGCGGCTGGCAGGGCATCGGGCCCGAGAGGAAGCCGACGAGGTTGAGCTTGAGAACGTCACGGACGAGCTCGTTGTAGAGCGCGTAGCCGCCGCCGTAGTTCATCCAGGCGAGGAAGCTGTGCGCGTCCCAACCGAAGGCCGGGGGCGTGCCGAACAGCGAGAACGCCTTGTTCTTGCCGTACCAATAGGCGCAGACGCCGTGGCCGCCGTCGAGAATGCCGGCATTGACCGCGTCCTGCATCTGGAACGCCGGCACGACCGCGCCGGAGCCGAGCAGTTCGATCTTCAGGCGGCCGCCCGACATGTCGTTGACGCGGCTGACGAAGTCGGCGGCGAATTCGTGGAAGATGTCCTTCGCGGGCCAGGTCGACTGGAACTTCCAGTTCACCGTCTGCGCGTTGCTGACGTTGGGCATCGCGACGGTCGCGACGCCGCCGGCCGCGGCGGCGGCGAGAAAGCGGCGACGGCTCGGCTTTTCGGTGGTGGTCTTGGTCATGATCTTTCGCTCCCTTGACGTCGAGGCCCGCAAGGCGCGGGCCGGCGATCGAAGAGCGGGTTTTACCCGCCTCTGAGACGCTGAAGGTGGGTACGAGCGAAAACTCGGCAAGGGGCAAATGTCGGTTTTCGGGCGCTTATCCGCGATAAAAACGATTTAAAAAAAGCCACGAACTTATACGTGCATTTCCGCTTCGCCCGCGACGCGGCTTTTCGACGTGGTTCGGGTCCAGTATCAGACGGGCAACGCGATCGAGTATTTCACTTGATCGAGCGCAAAACTGGATTCGATCGATGATATCCCGTCGACACGCGTGAGCTTGTCTTTCAGGAAGCGTTCATAAGCGGAAAGATCAGAGACGACGACGCGGAGCAGATAATCACGTGGTCCCGTCATCAGGTAGCATTCGAGGACTTCCTGCCATCCGGCGATCGTGCGGGCGTAGCGATCGA